>NZ_JAKGBH010000016.1:0-93329 GCF_021532515.1 Pseudoalteromonas sp. PAST1
ACTTGCTAACTTGCTAACTTGCTAACTTGCTAACTTGCTAACTTGCTAACTTGCTAACTTGCTAACTTGCTAACTTGCTAACTTGCTAACTTGCTAACTTGCTAACTTGCTAACTTGCTAACTTGCTCTGCTTCCAATCTCACCTAAAACGCTGTAAGTTGCTTGTAACTAAGAATAAAACACACACAACTTATGCAATCAGCAGTATCAAATTGGCAGTCTAAATTAAATGCTTTAGGGCCGGGGATTTTAATGGCTACAGCCGCCATTGGTGGCTCACATCTAGTAGCATCAACACAAGCCGGGTCGTTATTCGGCTGGCAGCTATTTTGGCTAATCATTGTAGTTAACGTATTGAAGTACCCATTCTTTCGATTTGGCATGGAGTACACGCTCGCGACCAAACAAAGTTTAGTTGAGGGCTACAAGCAAAAAGGACCTGGGTATTTCTATAGCTTTATTGCGCTTAATATAGTCGCCGCCGTAGTGAATACTGCGGGGGTTTTATTATTAACGGCCAGTCTGTTGCACTATGCATTACCTGTCACAATTTCTGTAACCTTATTATGCTGGCTGATTTTAGCTGTGTGTTTGCTTATTTTGTTGTTAGGGCATTTTAAAGCGCTCGATAATGTCTCAAAGCTCATTATGGGGCTGTTAACGGTTACTACCTTAGCAGCGCTAGTTGTTGCTATTAATAATGGCCCAATGGCACCGGTTGACTATGTGGGGCCGTCGCCGTACGAACTTGCTATGCTCGGCTTTATGGTCGCGCTCATGGGCTGGATGCCTGCGCCTATCGAAATATCAGCAATTAGCTCACTGTGGCTAAAAGAAAAGCAGCATCAACAAGTCGTGACAAAACAACAAGGCTTGTTTGATTTTAATTTGGGCTACTGGCTTACCGCAGCACTTGCGTTAGTGTTTTTCTCATTAGGTGTATTAGTGCAATATGGCCAAGCACAAGCAGTGCAATTAGGTGGAGTCGCCTTTGCCAAGCAGCTAATTGATATGTATGCCCTCACTATGGGCGAGTGGGCAAGGCCTCTGGTTTCAGGTATCGCTTTTTTATGTATGTTTGGCACCACACTTACGGTACTTGACGGCTACGCCAGAACATTAAATGAGTCGCATAAACTGCTACCGATTAAACAATCTAAGCACAGTTTAAATATGTGGTTATTACTACAAGCATTTGCAGGTATGGCAGTGATTTTATTCTTTAAATCAGCCCTTGGCCCAATGCTTACTTTTGCTATGACCCTCGCTTTTGTAACCACTCCTGTATTTGCATGGCTGAACTTTAGTTTAGTGCGCTCAGAACCCAGCATTCATCACTCACCTTTATTACGCACCCTAAGCTGGCTAGGTTTGCTTTATTTAGTGGGCTTTGCGCTGGTGTTTTTGGTTTGGAAGGGAATGTAAATGGGAGCTGTCAGCTTTCAGCCGTCAGTTTATAGCTGATCGAGAAGGGGCTTAGTTATTTGTATTTATAAACAATTATAACTTTACATTCATTTCTCAGTTTTTATGCTGTTTGACGGCTGATAGCTCTAACTCAACTCCCTAATCGCATTACTAATCCCATCTAGCGTGAGTGGGTACATGCGGTTATCCATTAACTGCTTTATAAAATCAATTGATTGATAATAGCGCCAGTGTTCAACGGGTTGTGGGTTGAGCCAAGCGACTTTATCAAAGTGATTGGTTATGCGGTTTAACCAAGCGCTGCCGGGTTCTTCATTCCAATGCTCCACGCTGCCACCAGGGTAAGCGATTTCGTAAGGGCCCATGGTGGCATCGCCAACAAAGATCACCTTGTAGTCGCTGGTGAACTTGTTAATCAAGGTCATGGTATCAATGACGTTTGAGTGACGACGCTCGTTGTCTTGCCAAACATGCTCATATAAACAGTTATGAAAATAGTAAAACTCAAGGTGTTTAAACTCGCTGTGGGCGGCGCTAAATAGCTCTTCGCAGGTATGAATGTAATCATCCATTGAACCGCCGATATCAAACAACATTAATACTTTTACTGCATTATGGCGCTCTGGTGCCATTTTCACATCCAACATACCGCCTTGCTTTGCAGTTGCGCGGATGGTTTCGGTTAAATCGAGAGTATCACTTGCACCAGTACGGGCAAATTTACGCAGTTTTTTTAGAGCGAGTTTAATGGTGCGCGAGCCGATTTCACGGTCACTATCAAGGTTTCGGTAGCTGCGTTTATCCCACACTTTTACCGCACGGCGATGTCGGTTACCGTCTTGGCCTATGCGCACACCTTCAGGGTTATACCCATAGGCGCCAAATGGTGAAGTGCCACCGGTACCCACCCACTTATTGCCCCCTGCATGGCGCTTTTGCTGCTCTTCAAGGCGTTGCTTGAGGGTTTCCATGAGTTTATCAAGGCCGCCCATGGCTTGTAATTGCGCTTTTTCTTCTTCGCTTAAGTGTTTTTCAAACTCTTTGCGCAGCCAATCATCAGGCAAGGCATGTTGCTGTTTTAAGCTTTCGAGCAGATCAAGGTCGGCCACGCCACTAAAATAATCTGCAAAGGCTTTATCAAAACGATCAAAGTGGGTTTCATCCTTGACCATGATGGTACGCGCTAAGTAATAAAACGCGTCAACATCGGCAAAAATAACCCCTTGCTTGAGCGCATTGATCAAATCAAGTAGCTCTCGCAAACTAACAGGTAAGCGATATTCGCGAAGTTTAAAGAAAAACGCAATTAACATCTTAACGGCGGCTCATAAACGCAAGTTTTTCGATTAAGCTAATGTCTTGCTCGTTCTTCAATAGTGCGCCAAACATTGGCATTAAGCCGCCTTTTTGGCTTTTATCATGCAGTGTTTTAGCGTCTATATCTTCGGCCATCAGTAGCTTTAACCAATCGAGTAGTTCGCTGGTTGATGGCTTTTTCTTAATGCCATTTACGTCACGTAGATTAAAGAACACCTCAAGTGCTTGGCGAACTAAATCTTGTTTAACATGCGGGTGATGTACATCGATAATTTGTGCCATTTCTTCACTACTTGGAAAATCAATGTAATGGAAAAAACAACGACGTAAAAAGGCGTCTGGCAGTTCTTTTTCGTTATTTGACGTAATGATCACAATCGGACGTTGCTTTGCAATAACTCGCTCGCCAGTCTCATAAACATGAAACTCCATTTTATCGAGCTCTAATAGCAAGTCGTTGGGAAATTCAATATCGGCTTTGTCTATTTCATCAATCAATAGCACAGGGCGCTTGTTATGTTGCTCACCATAGGTAAAGGCTTGCCATAATTTCCCTTTTACAATGTAGTTGCTGATATCGTGCACACGCTCATCACCTAACTGGCTATCGCGAAGGCGCGATACCGCATCATATTCATACAGGCCTTGCTGCGCTTTAGTGGTTGATTTGATATGCCATTGAATTAGCGTGGTGTCTAAGCTTTTTGCAAGCTCCTCGGCCAGCATGGTTTTACCTGTGCCAGGTTCACCTTTAATTAGCAGGGGTTTTTCGAGCAATATTGCTGCGTTAACCGCTTGTTTTAATGAGTTACTGGCAATGTAGTTATCGGTTGAATTAAAAAGCACGATGTCACCTTATCTGGTCTGAGCAGTGATTAATAACGTCATGATGCCACAGTTAGTCGGCGTCTGAAAGGTATGCAAAACGCGGTACTGTTTTACCCTCTACAGTAACTGTTTCTGTAAACATACTAAGTGGGCGTGCCCACATACCAAATTCGCCATATAGCGCTTGATAAATTACCAATGGCTCATTAGTTTCGCTGTGGGTAGCAATATATTCAACTTTGTATTTTGGGCCTTTGTAATGTTGGTAAATACCGGGTTTGATTGTCATGTGTTTATCTCGCATCTTGGAGTCATTTGGGTATAATTGCAGTTTGCACATTTTACGCTGAAACAAACTGCCTAAACTATGAATTATATTTCGTTAGATGAATACAAAAAAGCCTGGGTTTTTCGTCATAAAGATATGCCGATAAGCAGCGAAGACGCAGCGCAAATTAAACCAATGAGCGTTGAACGCGCTGCGGTCTTATGGACTACTATGGTGAGCCGCGAACATGATCACCCTGACTTTTTTGATAAAACAGATTGGTGTGGCAAAGACGACAGCTTTTCAGAGACTATTAATTGGGAAAACGCTTGGGAAGCGGGTGATGAGCAGTTACCAGAAGAAATCCTAAACCACTTAGCGTGGGAAGCTAATACCACTGTTTATTTTTGTATGGCTCGCGACAATATCATTGAAACCAGCTTTGCCGTTTTCAAGCGTTGTTGGCAAAACTTTATGTTTTTAGCTGATGGTAGTTTGTTGTTAGGTAAAAAGCGTGATGCAGTAGTGCAGTTTTTAGAAACTGGTAACGCAAAGTTGGGTAAAAAAGGCGCAGTAAAGTAGCGCTCAATAAACGCTCTATGCTATAAAACAGTCAAGCAATTGTTTTATAAGAGCGCGCATTGTCTAAACCAACTTCACAGAGCGAACACTCGCAACAAGCCGAAATTTGGCAAACTGATGCCGAACGTGCTTTGTATGCGCAGTTATGTAATGCATTTTATGCTCGTGAGATCCCGCGTTTAGTCGATGAACCTGATACTGCAAGGCTTAAACGCTTATTAGCAAGTTTGCCTTACTATATTGAGCGTTTAGCTATGCGTATAGTTAGTGGCGATGCACCATTACAGCTTGATTCACAAAATGGCAGTTGGCTTGAAAAACAAAAAACAACGCCACCTGTTTATAATAAAAAAGACTCAAAAGACTTTTATAGTCAACATGCTAAGCGCGGGTTAATTGTTCCCGTGCTAATTAATGACGAGCAATGTACAACTGTGCGCATAGACAGCTTAGATCAAGTAAGCGACAATAAGGTACATTGCAACGAGCTTGGTTGGTTTGATACTTCAGGTGAATCGCTAGAAAACACGCATATTCAACTGCTTAAGCCTGCAAAGGCAGTGATGGCGGCGGCATGTTGCGGTCATCAATGGCAATTTAATAAACGCATCACACCTAAGCGTTTGTCATTAAGAGAAATGCTACTAGCAAGCAATATAAATTGGCGTAATTTAAAACGCCCTTTGACTTAATTTAACCGCGAAGGAGTGTTCAATGCGGGTTTTTCAATTCGCCTTGTTATGTTTGGCTTTATTTCTGCAATATCGTTTATGGTTTGGTCATAATGGTGTGCAAGATTACACTCGTCTGAAACAAGCGGTTACCTCTCATCAAGACACTAACGCGAAATTATTAAAGCGCAATACTGTACTTAAAGCAGATATAAAAGATCTAAAGCTTGGTCAAGAAGGTATCGAAGAGCGCGCGCGTAATGAATTAGGAATGATTAAACCTGGCGAAACCTTTATTCGCGTTTTGCCGGGCCAACAACAAAATGAAAATTAAGCAAACTATAACCGCCATTGTTCCCGCTGCGGGGGTAGGGAGTCGAATGCAGCATTCGGCGCCAAAGCAGTATATTGAACTGGCGGGTAAAACTATTTTAGAACACACTCTGAGTAAACTTGCAGAACTTAACGAATTAAACACCATAAAAGTAGCAATTAGCGATGATGACGGCTACTTTGCTGATTTACCACACATAGATAAGCGTATTGAGCGTGTGAGTGGTGGTAAAGAGCGCGCTGATTCAGTGCTTAACGCCTTGCTATCACTTGCTGATAATCCACCTGATTGGGTACTTGTGCACGATGCAGCAAGGCCGTTAGTGTGTTTGGCTGATATTCAGCGTTTAATGACAGAATGCATCGCTGCCAATGAAGGCGGTATCTTAGCGTCAAAAGTAAAAGACACCATTAAGCGCGGTCATACCCACAGTGAGCAAACAGTGCCTCGTGATGATTTATGGCAGGCACTCACTCCTCAGTTTTTCCCTTATCAAGCGCTGACTAATGCGCTATCAAGTGCCCTTAAAAATGGTGTGACTATCACTGATGAAGCATCGGCAATTGAATGGGCTAAGCAGCCTGTTAAGCTGGTTGCCGGTCGCAGTGACAATATTAAAATCACCACCCCAGAAGATTTAGATTTAGCAGCATTTTTACTGCAAAAACAACAAAACGAGAGTACCTCATGATTCGAATTGGCCATGGCTTTGATGTACACAAATTTGGCGGCGAAGGCCCGTTGGTAATTTGTGGTGAAAAAATAGATTACCCACAAGGCTTTTTAGCGCATTCAGATGGTGATGTTGCCATTCACGCATTGTGTGATGCTATTTTAGGTGCATTAGCAATGGGGGATATTGGCAAGCATTTTCCAGACACTGCGAGCGAATACGAAAATATTGATAGCCGAATTTTACTACGCCACGTGGTTGGGCTTGCTAAAGAGCAAGGTTACGTACTTGGCAATGCCGATGTGACGATTGTTGCGCAAGCACCAAAAATGTTGCCACATATTCAAGCAATGCGTGAAAACTTATGCCAAGACCTTGAAGCTGATATTTCACAAGTTAATGTGAAAGCAACAACCACAGAGAAGCTAGGGTTTGAAGGCCGCAAAGAAGGTATTTCAAGCCACGCAGTGGTGATTATGAGCAAACTAAGCGCATGAGTGAGTTAAACTACCTATACGGTAAACCTCTTTCTAAGGCTGACTTTAAAACTCACGCCGAAGACTTCATGGTTGATGAAGACTTGGGGATTGAGTTTACTGGTTCTGGTGAACATGTTTGCTTGCAGGTTGTAAAAAAAGGTGAAAATACTCAGTTTATTGCGAAACGCATTTCCGAAAAAGCAGGGGTATCTCCACGTGATGTGAGTTATGCAGGCTTAAAAGACCGTCATGGCGTGTGTACACAGTGGTTTAGCGTGCCAGTACCAATTAAAAAGCACATAGAATTTAGTGAACTGAATAACGAGCAATTTTTTGTAATTTCGCAACAGCGCCATAACCGTAAGCTCAGAACGGGTTGCCATAAAGGCAATCGCTTTACCATTACGTTACGCAACGTGACTGAGCCGCTGGATATTTTGTGCCGTATCAACGCGGTGCGTGCAGGGGTGCCTAATTACTTTGGTGAGCAGCGCTTTGGGCATGGTGGTCACAACCTTGAAATGGCAAAGCGCATGTTTGCTGGAGAGCGTATCCGCGATAAAAAATTGCGTGGTTTAGTTATTTCAGCTGCACGATCTTATGTATTTAATGAAATTGTGAGTATGCGGGTTGCCGAGCATGGCCTTGCAAAAACAATGCACCGCGAAGTGTTTATGCTCAGCGGCAGTAATGCATTTTTTGAAGACAACATTAGTGATGACAATATTGCTCGCTTAGCGTCTGGTGATATTGTGATGTCGGCCCCCATGGTTGGTAAAGGCGAAAAAGGCCTGACCGAAACCGAAAAAGTGTGGCTAGAACCTTATCAATCTTGGATAGAGGGCCTTAGCGAACTTGGCCTTAAGAATGAGCGTAGAATGTTACGCCTTATTCCTGATTCATTAGCTGTTGAAACGATTGACGAAACTACTTTAAAGTTAAGCTTTGGTCTACCAAAAGGCTGTTTTGCTACTGCCTTACTGCGTGAGTTGGTGGACTATCAAGATGCAAGCCCCAGAGAACAAAAACAAAAGGATGCGTAAATGAAAATCTTATTGAGCAATGATGATGGCGTACATGCTAAAGGGATTGCGGTTTTGTATCATGCATTAACGCAAATTGCAGATGTGACTTTAGTGGCGCCAGATCGCAATTGCAGTGGCGCAAGTAATTCATTAACGCTCATGAACCCATTGCGTGCAACCACCCTTGATAATGGCTTTATTTCGATTAATGGCACGCCGACTGACTGTGTGCACTTAGGGGTTAACGAGTTAACCGAGCAGCAGCCAGATCTAGTGGTTGCAGGAATAAACCACGGCGCTAACCTAGGTGATGATACCTTGTATTCAGGCACCGTTGCAGCCGCCACAGAAGGACGCCACTTAGGATTGCCGGCGATTGCTGTGTCGTTATGCTCTAAAGAAGGAAATCACTTTGAAACTGCTGCTGCGGTTGCAGTGAGTATTATCAAAGAGTTGGCATCGCACCCATTACCGAAAGATCAAATCATCAACTTAAACGTGCCAGATATTCCGCTTACAGAGCTCAAAGGAGTTAAGGTAACCCGTTTAGGTTCGCGTCATAAAGCTGAAACCATGACGAAACAACAAGACCCATGGGGCCGTGATGTTTATTGGTATGGTACCCTCGGTGCTGAAAGTGATGCTGGTGAAGGCACTGATTTTTATGCCATAAATAATGGTTATGCATCAGTGACCCCGCTTAGTGTTGATATGACGGCGAAAGAGAGCTTACAAGCCGTCGATAGCTGGTTAGCAAATATGGAGATTAATAGTGCTGACTAATTATAATCGCAGCGCACTGGCATTAGCAGAGTTATTGAAACGCGAAGGTGTAGAAGACAGCACTGTGCTTGAAGCGATAGCCTCAACACCCAGACACATTTTTATCGATGATGTTTTACAGCACAAAGCTTATCAAAATACCGCATTGCCAATTGGTCAAGGACAAACGATTTCGCAGCCTTATATTGTCGCACGTATGACTGAGCTACTTCGCTTAGCGGGCGTACGTGATAAAGTGCTCGAAATTGGCACAGGGTCTGGCTACCAAACGGCAATACTGGCAAAAACGTTCACTAAAGTGTGCTCGGTAGAGCGTATAAAAGCACTACAGTGGCAAGCAAAACGCCGTTTGCACAAACTCGATTTATATAATGTCACCATGAAACATGGTGATGGTTGGCAAGGCTGGCAATCACAAGCGCCGTTTGAGGGGATTATTGTTACAGCTGCAGCCGCCACTATGCCACAAGGGTTACTTGCTCAATTGGCTGATGGGGGCGTTATGATTGCACCTATCGGTGAGCAAGATCAGCAATTAATGATGGTCGTTAGAAATGGCGATACTTTCACAGAACATAAAGTTGCACCAGTAAGATTTGTACCTTTGGTACCTGGTGATATTGAATAGGACGTTAAACTTTGAAGTTGTTTACTAAGTTATATGATATGGCACTGGTATGGGCTAAACATCGCCATGCAGAGCGTTATTTAGCAGGGATGAGTTTTGCTGAATCTGTTTTTTTTCCGGTACCACCGGATGTCATGCTAGCACCTATGTCACTTGCTCAACCAGATAAAGCATGGCGTTTTGCCAGCTTTACGACGATTGCTTCAGTGATTGGTGGTATTTTAGGTTACTTACTTGGCTTTTGGTTATTCGAACCTGTGGTCGAGCCGCTGATTGCGCAAATGGGTTGGCAAGCGAAATTTGACACAGCGCTAAGTTGGTTTGAAAACTACGGTGTGTGGGTGGTGTTTTTAGCGGGCTTCTCCCCCATACCTTATAAGGTTTTCACCATAGGTGCTGGTTTGATGCAAATGGCATTTCTGCCGTTTCTAATTGCTTCGGCAATTGGTCGTGGCGCACGCTTTTTCTTAGTGTCGGCTTTAATGAAGTGGGGCGGCGTTAAAATGGAGCAGAAATTACGTCAATATGTTGAAGCGCTTGGCTGGGGATTAGTTGTTTTAGTTGTGGTTGCGTACTTTTTACTGCGATAACCCGTAAAACCATTAAACTAGTACGATAAGGAGCATTTTACGATGAGCAGGCAGATAACAGTCTATGTTACTTTGTTTCTTAGTATTTTGCTCTTTGGCTGTACTTCTCGCGAAGCCCCAGCACCGGTGAGTAGTTTAGATAATAAAGTTAAACCCGCCACACGCAAAGTTAATATCTCAGGTTCAAAATATGTAGTTAAAAAAGGTGATACATTGTATTCAATTGCCTTTAGTGCTCAGCAAGATTTTCGAACCCTCGCAAAAATAAACGATATTCCAGCACCTTATACCATCTTCCCTGGGCAGAATATTTCGCTCATAAAATCGGCACAAAAACAAAAAAAGACGAAAAAATATACGAATTCGAGTAAAAAGTCTACTGTTTCTATACAAAAAAATAACAAAAAATTAAAGAAAGAGCTTGATCAGCCAAAACAACGAGAGTATGTTCAGAAACAAGCCAACAAAATAATTAGTGAAAAAAAACGTAATTCTAATGCAAAAGTTGTATGGAACTGGCCTGCTAAAGGTAAAGTAACGCAACGCTTCTCTAATAAAGAGAACGGCTTTAAAGGGTTACAGATCACTAATAAACAAGGGGCTTCTGTTGTAGCTGCTGCACATGGAACTGTGGTATACGCGGGCAACGCATTGAGGGGGTATGGTAATTTAATCATTTTGAAACACAATGATGATTACCTAAGTGCATACGCGCACAATTCAAAGTTGCTTGTAAAGGAAAAACAGGAAGTAAAGGCGGGGCAGAAAATAGCAGAAATGGGCAGTTCAGACTCTACGGTTACGGCTTTGAGATTTGAAATTCGTTATCGGGGTCAAGCAGTCAATCCTGCTAAGTATCTACCTTAGCCATTTAGGGTATTGATAAAGTGATTTAGCTCAATCACATATTTGCTCGGGAGGACGCTTATGGGTCACACAGCAAAACTTGAGAAAAAAACTGACGCGATTGACGATAAATTTGATGACACGGTAGTCGAAGAAGAGTCTTCTGAATTACTTGAAGAAGTCGACAACGAAGATGAAATTTTTGCAAAAGAAGAAGTTGCCAAGAATTTAGATGCTACACAGCTGTATCTTGGTGAGATTGGTTTTTCTCCGCTGTTAAGCGCAGAAGAAGAAGTCTATTTTGCTCGAAAAGCACTGAAAGGCTGTGAAGCCTCTCGCAAGCGAATGATTGAAAGTAATTTACGTTTAGTGGTGAAAATTGCCCGCCGCTATAACAACCGTGGCCTTGCGCTACTAGACCTTATTGAAGAAGGTAATTTAGGCCTTATCAGAGCCGTTGAGAAATTTGACCCAGAACGTGGTTTTCGTTTTTCAACTTATGCAACTTGGTGGATACGTCAAACCATTGAACGTGCCATCATGAACCAAACACGTACGATTCGTTTACCTATTCATGTGGTCAAAGAGCTTAATGTTTATTTAAGAACAGCCCGTGAATTAACGCAGAAACTTGATCATGAACCTACTGCAGAAGAAATTGCAGAGTGCTTAGATAAGCCGGTTGAAGATGTTACTAAGATGCTGCGTTTAAACGAAAAAATCACCTCGGTGGATACACCTATCGGTGGTGAAAATGACAAAGCGTTATTAGATATTATCGCCGATGAGAAAGACTACGGTCCAGAAGGCGAAGTACAAAACAATGACATCAACAAGCACATTGTTGATTGGCTTGGAGAGTTAAACCCGAAACAGCGTGAAGTACTTGCTCGTCGTTTTGGTTTACTGGGCTATGAGCCATCAACCCTTGAAGATGTTGGTCGTGAAATTGGCTTAACACGTGAACGTGTAAGACAAATTCAAGTGGAAGCATTACGTCGCTTAAAAGACATTTTGCAACACGAAGGTTTAAGTACAGATAGCCTATTCGACCAATTCACCTAATTTGACAACAATGAATACCTGATCAAGGGTATAGAACCCACGGGTTCAGAACACACAAAAAAGCTGACGTTACGTCAGCTTTTTTTATATCCACTCAAAATTTAAAGTAAATCTTTTAATTGATACAGTAGTTGGTGTGCTTGTCTTGGCGTTAGGCTATCTGGATCAAGCTGTTTTAAGGTTAATTCAAGCTCTGAAGGTTCATCATCAAAACTTAATGTTTGCTGTTGTTGCTCAATAGGGGCAGTAACAGGTTGATGATTCTCAAGCATTTTAAGCTTTTGTTTTGCTTGTTGGATCACCGCTTTTGGTACACCAGCCAAGGCAGCAACTTGTAAGCCAAAGCTCTTGCTTGCTGCGCCTTCAAGCACGGTATGCATAAAGGCAATGGTGTCGTTATGCTCAATGGCATCGAGGTGCACATTAACCAGCCCCGTTTTTTGCTCGGCCAGTTCGGTTAGCTCAAAATAGTGGGTTGCAAACAAAGTTTTAGCAGCAATTTTTGATGCTAAATAATCAGCCGTTGCATAGGCAAGCGATAAACCATCATAAGTTGAAGTACCGCGACCAATTTCATCCATCAGTACCAGTGATTGCGCTGTGGCGTTATTTAAAATTGTTGCAGTTTCGGTCATTTCAACCATGAAGGTTGAGCGCCCTGATGCTAGGTCATCACTTGCGCCAATACGCGTAAAAATACGGTCAATATTACCAATTTCTGCACTATCAGCAGGAACGTAACAACCAATGTGAGCCATCAAAACAATAAGTGCGGTTTGGCGCATATAGGTCGATTTACCACCCATATTTGGACCTGTGATAATTAACATTTTACGGTCGTTATTGAGCTCTACAGGGTTGGCAATAAACGGGTCTTTCATTACTTGTTCTACCACTGGGTGGCGACCCTGTTTAATACTGATATTATCGTTATCGCACAGTGTTGGCTTAGCATAATTGAGCGCTTGCGCACGTTCAGCTAAATTGTTCAGTACATCTAAATCTGCTAAAACAGCTGCCATTGTTTGTAACTGCTCAATGTGCGGAGCAATAAACTCAAAGAGTTGCTCGTAAAGCTGTTTTTCAAGTGCTAGTGCTTTTGACTGGCTACCAAGTACTTTATCTTCGTGCTCTTTAAGCTCAGGGATAATATAGCGCTCATTATTTTTTAGCGTTTGACGGCGAATATAATCGGCAGGAACCAAATGCGAGTTAGCGCGACTTACTTCAATAAAAAAACCATGCACCTTGTTATAGCCAATTTTTAAAGTGCTAATGCCTGTGCGTTCACGCTCACGTTCTTCAAGCTTTTCGAGAATATCGGTTGCGCCTTGGCTTAGGGCACGCCATTCATCAAGCTCACTGTTATAACCCGGGGCAATAACACCTCCATCACGAATAAGCACCGGTGGGGTTTCGATGACAGCACGTTCTAGTAAGTCTTGTAGCTCAGGTAATTGCTGTGATTGCGCTATTATTTGACTAATACGCGGATCGTTGGCGTCCAGAAGTAATTTGTGTAATGGTGCCAGAGCTTGCAGTGCGCTACGCAGGCGCGTTAAATCACGCGGGCGTGCTGTGCAAAGCGCTAAACGGGCGATAACACGCTCAATGTCGCCAATTTGCTTTAATGACTCTTGTAGCTCACCACATAATTGCGCATCGATAATTGCACTAATAGCGTTTAGTCGAGAGTTGAGCTCTGTTTTGCTGCGCACTGGTGTATGAATACGACGCTTTAATAAGCGTGAACCCATCGCAGTCGCTGTTTTATCAAGTACTTGCGCAAGCGTGTTTTCGTAGCCGCCTGATAAATTAACTGTTAGTTCAAGGTTTTTACGGGTTGCGGCATCTAAGATCACCGCGTGTTCGTTTTGCTCAAGGGTAATCGCACGAATATGCGGCAGGGCAATACGTTGAGTGTCTTTTACATATTGCATTAAGCAGCCCGCAGCCACCAAAGCAGCGTGTGCTTTGTCTACACCAAAACCAACTAAATCTTTGGTGCCAAATTGGTCGCAAAGTAAATGCTGTGCAGTATCTAAATCAAATTCCCATTCTGGGCGACGACGTGCGCCTTTGATATGTTCAATTAAATGCACATTTGCAAATGTTTCACTATAGAGCAGCTCAGCAGGGGCTAAACGTTGTAATGTTGAGCTAAATGCTTCATCAGTATTTACTTCTAATACATTGAATCTGCCAGAGTTAATATCTAAATAAGCAATACCATATAAGCCTTGTTTACTTTGCCACACACTGGTTAGCAAGTTGTCTTGGCGTTCTTGTAATAACGCTTCGTCAGAAATAGTGCCCGGTGTAACAATGCGCACAACTTTACGCTCAACAGGGCCTTTGCTAGTAGCTGGGTCGCCAACTTGTTCACAAATAGCCACCGACTCACCCATTTGTACAAGGCGAGCTAAATAGTTCTCTACTGCGTGATAGGGCACACCCGCCATTGGAATGGGATCGCCACCGGCTTTTCCTCGGTGGGTTTGAGAAATATCAAGAAGTTGTGCTGCACGCTTGGCATCATCAAAGAAAAGTTCGTAAAAGTCGCCCATACGATAAAACAATAAAATATCCCGATGCTCGGCTTTTATTTTTAGATACTGCTGCATCATAGGGGTTTGTTGTTTTATAGTGTGCGGTGCATAAAGATCAAACGACATGTATTTACCCAAAGGCTGAATATGGAATTACATCAAGAGATTAAAACACTTGCTGCGAAATTAGGAGCTATTTTAACGGATAAACGCTTATGGATCACTACCGCAGAATCATGCACTGGCGGTGGAGTGAGTTATGCGCTCACCGATACCCCGGGCAGTTCTAATTATATTGACCGAGCGTTTGTTACTTATAGTAATCAAGCAAAACATGAGCTCATTGGCGTTAGCGAGCAAACTTTAAACAGCTTTGGCGCGGTGAGTGAACAAACCGTTGTTGAAATGGCATCGGGGGCGGCAAAAGCTGCAAACGCAGATATCGCAATAGCTATTTCGGGGATAGCAGGCCCCGGTGGTGGAACACTGGATAAACCTGTGGGATTAGTGTGGTTTTGTATTCATTTTGCTGGTCAAAACTACCCAAGCAAACAGGTTTTCGCTGGTGATAGAGCTGAAGTTAGACTGCAAGCTATTGTTTATTCGTTAAAAAACATAATTGAATTGATAAAATCTGAAAATTAGCTTGATACTGTGATTTCATACAGTATACTGTCTGCATTAGCCGGATTTGGAGAACAGAATGAACGATAACAAACAAAAAGCCTTAGACGCTGCTTTATCACAAATTGAGCGTCAATTTGGTAAAGGCTCAATTATGAAACTGGGCGACAACAAAGCCCTAGATATTGAAGCAATCTCAACAGGTTCACTTGGTATCGATATCGCACTAGGTATTGGTGGTTTACCTACAGGCCGTATTGTTGAAGTGTATGGTCCTGAATCATCAGGTAAAACAACACTTACTTTACAAGTTATCGCTGAAGCTCAAAAGCAAGGTAAAACGTGTGCATTCGTAGATGCTGAGCACGCTTTAGATCCTGTATACGCACAAAAATTGGGCGTAAACATTGATGATTTACTTGTTTCTCAGCCAGACACGGGTGAGCAAGCATTAGAAATTTGTGACATGTTAGTTCGTTCAAGTGCTGTTGATGTTGTGATTGTTGACTCGGTAGCAGCTTTAACACCTAAAGCTGAAATCGAAGGTGACATGGGTGACTCACACATGGGTCTGCAAGCTCGCTTAATGTCACAAGCATTACGTAAGCTTACAGGTAACATCAAGCGTTCAAACACACTATGTATTTTCATCAACCAAATCCGTATGAAAATTGGTGTTATGTTTGGTAACCCTGAAACAACAACAGGCGGTAACGCACTTAAATTCTACGCTTCAGTACGTATCGATATTCGTCGTATTGGTTCAGTGAAAGAAGGCGATGAGGTTGTTGGTAACGAAACCCGCGTTAAAGTTGTTAAAAACAAGGTTGCTCCGCCGTTTAAACAAGCTGAGTTCATCATCATGTATGGTGAAGGTATTTCTAAACAAGGCGAACTAATCGATCTAGGCGTTAAGCATAAGATTGTTGAAAAATCAGGTGCTTGGTACAGCTACAATGGCAGCAAAGTTGGTCAAGGTAAAGCAAACTCAATTAAGTTCTTAAAAGACAACCCAGAGATCGCAGATGAGATCGAAGGTAAGTTACGTGAGATGCTATTACTTCAAGCAACTGTGCAACCAGAAGATGGTGAAGATGCAGGCCTATTAGCTGAAGACGAGCTATAAACACCGCAAAAGAGTATAGTTAAGCGTGATTTGACCCGCACTTAACACAAAAAGACCGCTACACAGTTAGCGGTTTTTTTATGGTTGTTTGTAGCAGCGATTTTATATCGCGTTTAATTGCAGAACTTAATGCGGGATATACCCGCAGTTGTTGGAGTAGGCAGTAGTTTGTCGCATTTTCAATTCAGTGACAATTTTAAGTTATTTTACACGTTCAATATATTCGCTACGACGCCATAAAATAGCAGCAAGGGTTGCAAGAGGGATTATCAAAAAAATCGCTATTGTTTCAAATAGCGCATTATCGTCATATATGAATGCCAAGCTGGTAGCTGGTATTGTCATCAGCGTGAAAATTCGATACATAAGTTCTGTATCAGTTCGATATATGAGAGCTGTTTGGCAATCAGGGCAAGTGAATAGTTTACCGTCAACCCTGTCTATTGGTGTACTCGCTTTGGCTATTGGAAACTTCCATCCACAATCTGGACATCTTCTAGAGCGTTTCGATTTTTTAGCATCCATTAATCTGTACCAAATAACTAAAATATTCATTTTTTAATACACTACAGAAAAATTTATAAGGTGCAATGAAGTGAAGGTTATTCGCTATGTTTTTTGCTCTTAGAGTAAAATGGGGTAATAAAAAAGCCGCATATGATGCGGCTTTTCATGTACTTAAAGCTTAAAACTTGTCGCTTTATAAAATTATAGCTGCCAGTTGAAAGATACTGAATAACTACGCGGTGCGCCGTAATAACCTTGCTCCCAGAACAAGCTATGTAAGTACTTTTCGTTAGTTACGTTATTAACGTTTAAGTTAACGCTCATGTGGTCATTAATATCGTATGTTGCCATTAGATTTAATAAGCCGTAAGCATCTTGCTTAGTAACAGGAACAACGCCAGACGGCTGAGTAGGTTGTACACGTTTAGTGTCGTCTTGCCATTGGTAGTTTAAACCAAAGGTTAAACCATCAACTTCAGGCACTTTATGAGTTACAGCAAGTTTAAATTGGTTTTCAGGTGTGTAGTTTTTAACTAATTCATCACCATCAATGTTTAGATTGCTGAAACTAAAGCTCGCGCTCAGCGTTTCGTTGATTTTGCCACTAAGCTCTACTTCAATACCATCACTGTTAATACCATCTGCGCCATAGTAGCGAGTGTCATCAGGTAATGAACCTGGGATAGCAACAGCAAGGCCAACTTGTTTTGCATCAAAGTAGGCTACAGTTACAAATAAGTCGTCATCAAGTAGCTGTGCCTTTACACCAATTTCGCTACTTTTACCTGTGATTGGATCTAAATAATCACCGTTTACGTCACGCTCTGTTTGCGGAACAAAGGTTTCTGTGTAGCTTGCGTAAGTTGAGAAGCTTTCGTTGATATCATAAACAACACCGAAGTACGGCACTGTTTGGTCGCTATCTTTGTCTTTTGCAACGCCGTAAGAGGCACCTTCCGTTTCCCAATTTACTTGGCTTACACCCGCTAAAATGCTGAATGCGTCAGTTGCACGAATGCGTGTTGAAATATATGCAGAGCGTTGTCGACTAGTGATATCAGCACCTGTTAAACCATCAGTAAGTGTTGGTACTGGCGCAACACCGTCCCAACCACCTAGCTCAGGCATCGCAGGGAAACCATTGCCTGTTGTACGGTCATACAATGATTTATCTTTGTTATCCATATCTGCTTGGTTTACACCAAACGACAGATCATGTTCCATACCAAATAAATCAAATTTACCTGTTGCGTAGATATCTAAAATGTCGTGCTTATCTTTGTGGTCATATTCACTCGCATAACCAGTTAGGCCAAGACCTGTTTCTCTGTCTGGTGTGCCGTAAACATAGAAAAGCTCAGAATCTTGCTCATTTTCTAAGTGCGCGTAGCTGGCTTTTAAGAACCAAGTATTGGTGATTGCTTGCTCAATTGATAAGAACAGCTGCTCAGTTGTGTTATTCCAATATGACCAATCTGAAGCAGTGCTGGTTGACGCATCAAAGTTTGTTGCTGAACCATCGCTGTAATAAAGTGGTAAGGCACCCCAAAGTGGGCTGTCGGCATCTTTCTTTTGATTTACATAGTTTGCAGTGACTACTGTGCTATCAGTTAATTGACCTTCGTAGGCTAGGTAATAAATTGTTTTATCTTGCTCGTAACGGTCAAGGTATGACTCAGTTTTGTGCTTAGTGAATACTGCACGTACAGCGTGGTTTTCGTTGATAGCTGTTGAAGCGTCAAGCTCTAAACGTTTGTTGTCCCAAGAGCCATACGATACAGACGCATTTACTTGTGTTTGATAAGTAGGGCGTTTTAGAACCATGTTCACGGTTGCTGAAGGGTTACCCGCACCTGTCATTAAACCATTGGCACCACGTACAATTTCAACACTATCAAAAATAGAGGTATCAAGAGTACCTTGGATTGAACCGTTGTCTTGTGGCATACCCATGCCATTAACCTGGAAGTTAGTGATTTCAAAACCGCGAGCTTTAAAATAAGTACGATCAGTTTCAATTTGCTCAACAGTCACACCCGGTGTGCTTTCAAGTACAGCGTTTAGATTATCGAGTGAGAAGTCATCCATTAATGCACGTGAAACAACAGAGATTGACTGTGGTGTCTCTTTAATTGTTAGCCCTAATTTGGTCGCAGACTGTGCTTCTTCAGTGATGTAGTTTTTATGATGCTGGCCATACACGGCAATTTTTTCAATTGCTTGTTCTTCTTTTTGTTGTTCTGCAAAAGCGTGGCCACTTAAAAGTGCTGAGGTCACAAGGCTTAATTGAGATAAGCGCAAAATTTTTGTTGATGACATGCAAAGTTCCAATTAGTTCAATGAATCGTGAAATTAATGCGTAATCTAATCTAAATGAAAATAATTTGCAATTAAGGTTTGCTGTTTTAGTGAATAATTGATTGCAAAAAAGTTTAAAGGGCACAGAAATATAAAAAGGAGATATAAAAAAAGCGGCCGAAGCCGCTTCAGGAAGTAAATAAGTTTAAATCTTAAAAAACGTATTTTGCAGAAAATTGTAGACGATCCATATCTCCGTCAGCACCGCTTTCTAACTCACGCTCGGCATGTTTAAACTCAACACCAAAGGTGAGCTTTTTAACAGGCGAGTATAAAAGGTTGGCACTATAGCTTTGGCTCATTTCTGTAGGGTCGCCAGTCACTGCAAGTAAATCTGTGTTGTTATCTGCTGAGAAGAATGAGTAAAGGAAAGTAGAACGCCATTGGCTGTTCCAGTGTTGTTGGTAGGCAATAAAACCTGATGTTGAATCAATCGCATCTAAATCATCACCATCAAGCACAGCACCATTTGCTACGTTTAAACCAATGTAGCGGCCTAAACCTGAGCCTTGAGTTAGCATGAATTTTAGGTTGTTTTGGCCAAAATTAACTTTACCTGAGGCGCTGATACCGAACGATGATGTATCTGCATCAATGCCATTTTGCTTGTAAGTTAATTGACGAGCAAGACCGGTAAATACTAATTCACCCCAATCAGCTTTATGTGCATAACGTGCTGTAAAGTCAGGCATTGATGCATCATCAGTGGCTACGCGAGCGCCGTCTACTGTGACTGTGCTCTCTGGGTTTTCGATAGAGAATGACCAGTTGCCAGTAGTGTAACGTGCCTGTGCTTGGCGTACGAACACGGTACCCTCAGCAGGTCCCACGAAGTCGAGTGTTTCAGGTAATGCGCCTACGTTTTGAAAGTTTGACCATGCTTGACCAAATAACCAGCCATCATAAGTTACAAATGCTTGACGAATACGTGGCGCATAAGAGTTACTAACGCGTTCGTTACCGCCTGGTGCTGAAGCAATAAAGTCGATTTCAATTTTAGTTTTGATGGTTTTGCCATCGTCTAACTTTGTTGCGGTACCTAGGTTAAAGCGAGATTGGCGCGCGTGCATGTCAAATACAGCATCGCTGTCGCTGTCTGCGCCTACTGGTGTTGTACCTGGTACATAGAAGTCACGGCCAATACTACCACCGGCTGGTACGCCTGCTGAGTAATCACTCCACATGGCATCAAGTTTTACATAGCCACCATAAGAAACCTCTGTGTTACCAATGTTTGCAGCGTTAGCATTGCTGGCAAGTGCTGATAAAACAGCTGAAGCTGCTAGTGTTTTTAATGCGGTTACTTTTGTTGTTGTCATAATGTGTATTCCTGTCGAAGCTACTTGTTGCATTAATGATTTTTTAATAATGTTGTTGTACCACTGTTGTTTAAGATAAGACTTCTCTCAATTATCTATTGGTCTATTAGACTAAGGTGGAATATCTGGTTAAATCACAACCAATCTAACATTGAACTAGATTATAGAAGGCGATTTCGACGTTTTTTGTTAAATGACAAGATATACAACTAAGGTCTAATACTTTCAGGGGCTTTGCTGAGTGATCCTTGATGCAGGCCGTAGGCAAGTAATTAAAATGGAGACGACAACAATGTCAGAAAGTATCTATCCAGTACCAGCGCATATCAAGAATGCTGCATTAGTTGATAACGATAAATATAATACACTGTATAAGCAATCGATTGATGACCCTGAGAGATTTTGGCGAGAACACGGTAAACGTCTTGATTGGTCAACTCCTTATAATAAAGTAAAGAATACTTCATTCGACAAAGGCCACATCAGTATTCGCTGGTATGAAGACGGCCAACTAAACGCATCTTATAACTGTATTGACCGCCACCTTGCTACTAAAGCCGATAAAACAGCCCTCATTTGGGAAGGCGACAACCCTGAACATAACGAAAACATCAGCTACCAAAAGCTTCACGACGAAGTCGCTAAATTAGCTAATGGCCTTAAAAAATTAGGTGTATCGAAAGGTGACCGTGTCGCTATTTACATGCCAATGACACCGCAGGCTATTTACGCTATGCAAGCGTGTGCGCGTATTGGTGCGATTCACTCTGTAGTATTTGGTGGTTTCTCTCCATCAGCGATTGCTGACCGAATTAATGACTCAGGCGCTAAAGTGGTAATTACTTCAGACGAAGGTCGCCGTGCTGGCAACTGCGTACCACTTAAAGCAAATGTTGATGAAGCGGTATCACAAGACTCGGTAACCACCGTTGAGCACGTTATTGTTCATCAGCTGACCGGTGGTGAAGTTGAATGGAATAGTCATGATGTTTGGTGGCATGAGCTTGTCGCTGATTTACCAGCTGAGTGCGAACCTGAACCAATGAATGCAGAAGATCCGCTTTTCATTCTTTATACTTCAGGCTCAACGGGTCAACCAAAAGGTGTGGTTCATACTACCGGTGGTTACCTTGTTTATGCATCGATGACACATGAATATGTGTTTGATCTTAAAGAAGACGATATTTTCTGGTGTAGTGCCGATGTGGGCTGGATCACAGGTCACAGCTACATTGCTTATGGCCCATTAGTGAATGGCTGCACGCAAGTCGTATTTGAAGGTGTACCAACTTACCCAACAGCGGGGCGTATGGGTGAAGTAATTGATAAGCACAACGTGACTATCCTTTACACAGCACCGACTGCTATTCGTGCTCTAATGGCGAAAGGCGATGAGCCAACAGCGACTTCAACTCGTAAAAGTCTTCGTGTTATGGGTTCTGTAGGTGAGCCAATTAACCCAGAAGCGTGGGCATGGTATTACGAGCATATTGGTAACGAAAACTGCCCAATCGTAGATACGTGGTGGCAAACAGAGACTGGTGGCATCATGATCACACCATTACCAGGTGCGACAGATATGAAGCCAGGCTCAGCAACTCGTCCGTTCTTTGGTATTGCACCGGCACTATTTGATGCTGAAGGCAACACATTAGAAGGCGCGGTTGACGGTAACCTTGTTATTTTAGACAGCTGGCCATCACAAGCTCGCACAGTTTATGGCGACCATGAGCGCTTTGAACAAACCTATTTCTCAGCATACCCTGGTGTGTACTTCACTGGTGACGGTTGTCGTCGTGATGAAGATGGCTACTACTGGATCACAGGCCGTGTAGATGACGTACTTAACGTATCAGGCCACCGCCTAGGTACTGCCGAAATCGAGAGTGCATTGGTTGCTCACGAAGCAGTAGCAGAAGCGGCTGTAGTTGGTTACCCGCATGATATTAAAGGTCAGGGCATCTATGTTTACATCACTCCAAATGAGGGTGTTGTAGTGAGTGATGAACTAACAAAAGAGGTACGTAACTGGGTTCGTAAAGAGTTAAGCCCAATTGCATCACCAGATATGATCCAATGGTCTCCGGGTTTACCGAAAACTCGTTCTGGTAAGATCATGCGTCGAATTTTACGTAAAATTGCGGCAAATGAGCACCAACAGCTTGGAGATACTTCTACACTAGCCGATCCAAGCGTTGTTGATGAGCTAATCGAAAACCGATTAAATCGTTAAAATCGCGTTAAAAACTTGATTAGAAGTTGATTCTAAACGTAGTATATCGGCTGTCACTTAGAAATAGGTGTCAGCCGAATTTATTAGGAGTGAACCATGAGTCAGTTTTTAATAGCGGACGATCATCCGTTATTTCGTGAAGCGCTGAAAGGGGCATTGAGTGCTAAGTTCGCTGATTTAGAAGTGTTTGAATCGGAAAACTTTGATACCACTTTGCAGGTGCTAAGCGAGCAAGAAGATCTTGATATCTTACTACTAGACCTTCACATGCCAGGCAATGGCGATTTATACGGCCTTATTCGCATTCGCGAAGACTATCCAAGCTTACCAATAGCTGTTGTTTCTGGCAGCGAAGACATCAATGTAGTTTCTAAAGTAATGGGTTATGGTGCGATGGGATTTATTCCTAAATCATCTTCATCAGATGATATTGCGCTGGCAATCAACCACATTCTTGAAGGCGATGTTTGGCTGCCACTTGAACTTAAAGATAAAGTGGCTGCTGTAGATGGCGAAGACAAAGAAATTGCAGCGCAAGTGGCTTCACTGACACCGCAGCAATACAAGGTGTTGCAATACTTACACGAAGGCTTGTTAAACAAACAGATTGCTTACGAGTTACATATTTCTGAAGCAACCGTTAAAGCACACATTACAGCAATTTTTAGAAAGCTAGGTGTGTATAACCGTACTCAAGCGGTATTAATTGCCTCTAAATTGCAACTAGAGCCTATTGAGTCGGCATAACAAACGATAATAAAAATAATAAAGAGGCCATTCAGCCTCTTCATTTTATTGCTTAAGCGAACACCACGGTTCGATTACCATTGATAAACAGTTTATGTTCAGATGCGAGTTGCAGCGCTTTACAGAATACTGTTTTCTCTACATCTTTACCCATTTTTGCCATCATCTCTGCGGTATCCGCATGGCTGACATGCGTCACATCTTGTAAAATAATCGGCCCTTCATCAAGCTCATTATTAACAAAATGGGCGGTCGCACCAATAATTTTTACACCGCGTTCAAACGCCTGATGGTAAGGCTTTGCACCAATAAAGGCAGGCAAAAATGAATGGTGAATATTAATAATCTTACCTTCAAAGCGCGCCACAAATTCAGGGCTTAAAATACGCATATATTTTGCAAGGCCGATAATATCAGGCTGATAGCTGGCAATTAAATCACCGACTTTTTGATCATGCTCCGCACGGCTTAAACCTTCGTGCGATACCACATGAAATGGCACGCCAAAGCCTGCAGCCAATGGCGCTAAATCAGCGTAGTTGGCAATCACAGCCAGTACTTCGATGTTTAAGGCTTTTTCGAACTGCTTAAGTAATACACCACCTAAGCAGTGCGCTTCTTTAGTGGCAAGCAATACCACTTTCGTTTTTTCGCTGCTGTGCAGGGCAAGCTCTGCGCCATCAGGAAGTAGCTCAGCAAGCCTTGGTAAAAAGTCCTCAGCAATAACACCGCTTAACTCTGTACGCATAAAAAAGCGTTTAGCGTCTTTATCTACAAATTCGTTATTACGCGTAATGTTTAAATTATGCTGATGACAAAGGCCAGTGATCTTGGCAATTAGACCAACATCATCATCGCATTGTGTGGTTAAAATCGTGTTCATAGTCCTCATTCTAATCCCGTTTGTGTGAACACCATTATTTGCTAATTTTTTTGTGCTGCATAGCGCAAATTTAACTATCTAATAATTTATCTGATTTGATTGCATAAACGCCTAAAATGTAACCATTATTTACTTTTCGTGTAAAAGTAAGCTGCTTTCACTATAAATGTGATTTTCTGTCCATAATTATGATTAATTAAGTGCTTTTCTACATCATTTTCTACACTTTTTAACCTTATCGTAAGTAACTGTAAGTGAAGGTAATAGTTTGTAAAACATAGAATTTTTTCGATTTATTCGAGTCAGAATGGGGTATTACAAACAATAAGGAAAAAATTCCATGAAAAGCACTCTGCTTAAAACAATTGTTGCCTCAAGTTTGCTTTCGGTACTAGCTGCCTGCTCAAGCGATGACAGCAGCAGTAGCAATAGTGGCTATGTGCAACTGTACAATGGCTCTTACAACAGCCCATACACGCGTTTATTTGTTGATGACACTGAGCGCTCGGGGGCAGACTTTGGTGATGTATCAACTCGTCATAACTACAGTTCGGGGGAGTATGATCTCAGTTTTGAATATGTTGATGCCAACGACAGTTATATTACGATTGACGAAGAAACTATCAATATAAAAAATGATCAAACTCAGTTATTAGTAATGAATGGTGACTTTGCTGAACCAATTTTTACAGAGCTAAGTGTGCCGACGTCAAGCGATGAAGATGAATTCAATGTCGGCTTTTTTAATATTGTTGGCGAAGACAATCTTTACGATGTATATGTTGCCACTGACGACGGTGTATTTGATACCGCAGAGTTATTAATGACTTCGCAATACCTCGTTGAGCCAGAATTAGCGACGCTTGAGGAAGGTTATTACACTATTTATATTACCGCTAGCGGCAGCACAGATGTGATTTTTGAATCACCAACCGTGTATTTTAATGATGAAGCAACGTACATGGCGATGATCCGCCCAAGTTATGCAACAGAAGAAGATGGCATTACGCTTGATGTCGTTACGGCAAGTAGCTCTGTAACACAACTAAACCACCAAGACGCGCAAGGTCAGCTGCGTTTTATTAATACCATTGATGATTACACGCAAACCCAGTTTAAAGTAACCCGAGGCACAACGGCGACTAACACCGAAGTTGTTAGCAACGATAGTTACTCTGAATACATGAGTATGTCGCCAAATAGTTACAGCGTCGCCATGTTAGATGAAGCTGGCGACACGATTGTAGATAATTTCTTAATGACATTAGAGCGTGAGCAAAGTGCGGTTGGTCTTTTCTACAATGACAAAGATTACGGCCCTCGTATGATGACCATTGAAGAAAATCTAACACCAAGCAGCTACAGCCACGCAGTTACTGTGGTTAACTTAATTGATAGCTATGCAGGGCAAGAGATAGACGAAGTCGATGTGTACTTTACCCTCAATGGCGAAACGGTTGAAGATACTAGCAATGTTGTTGAAGGGTTAGATCAATACGACCAACAAGAGCAGGTGGTTGATAACGAAGTTTATACAACTTATGTGGTGTTTGAAGATAACGGCCAACAGATTGTGCTCTTGCAACAAAGCGATATGGATTTTACCGAAGAAGGTAACTATATCTTGGTGATTGAACACGATGAAACCACTGATTCAGGTTACAAGATGACCTTAGAGCGTACGGTGACTGAACAGTCTTAACCGGCTAAAACGCAATATCGTTGTTTATTTACTCTTGCTAAGTGTTTATTGTATAAACAATTAAGGCTTTTGCTTTTTTGTTTAAAGTATACACAAGGAGAGAGTATGGACGGCGGTATTGCGTTACTAGTCTTACTAGCACTAGTTGTTGTAGGTGGCTCAATTGCTGGCATTATTGCCCTTTTTCAACTCTCTAGTTTAAAGCGAGAGGTGGCTGCTCTTCGAGTAAAACTTAACGCGACATATGTTAATAACCCTCAAACAAATACTGCAAACACGTTTGAAAATTCAAACGAAGATCTGACTGACTCAGCAAAATTTGAACCAAAGCCGAAAGTCATTATTAAGCCGATTGAGGCTATCCCTAAAAAGCCAGAGCCAACAAAACCCAAGCCTGCCATTTTAAATCCGCTAGTAAGCCAACTCGTTACACAAATCAAAGCCAATTGGCTAACTTGGGTAGGAGCGGTTGCACTTGCCTTTGGTGGTATCTTTTTAGCCCGCTATTCACTGGAAGCAGGCTTATTATCCGAAACTATGCGACTCACACTTGGGGCTATTTTTGGTCTGAGCTTAATTGTTGCGGCTGAGGTGTTACATCGTAAAGGTATTATCTTTGATGGGTTTAGTAACTATATTCCCGCTGCGCTTGCTAGCGGCGGCTTTATCAGTTGTTTTGCGCTCACTTTACTGGCCTACAGCCATTATGGCTTACTCCAAGCATTACCTGCATTTAGCGTTTTAACCTTAATCTCTGTAGCTGCAAGCTGGATGGCGCTGCGTTTTGGTCCAGTGCTTGCGGTCATTGGTATTATTGGCGCCTACAGCGTGCCGGTTTGGGTCAATACTGGGAATAATGATTTTATAGCGCTGCTTACCTATGTTGCTTTTGTTAGTGTTTCTGCTTCGCTGGTAGCGCATTATGTAAAACGTCATTGGCTGTGGTATCTGTTATGGGCAGGTCATTTAGGTTGGTACATTTTAGTTGCATTGACAGTATCTAAAAACCTGCATTGGTTTATTAATCTTTATGCTCTATTTAGCATCATATTGTTAATTGCTATTCCACGCCTTGGGCTGGGCTTTAAGCAAATTGAATACCGCCCACATCGCTTTAAAACGCTACTGAAACAACTGCCCGACAACCCTCTGTTATTAGCGGTTGTCGTACCACTTTATCTTTTACTCATGAGTAGTAACCAACTGCTTACTTGGCAATTGAGTATGTTGTTGTTACTGGCTTTACTGTTGTTTTTGGTATTAAAAAACAGTGCATGGGATCACTGGCTAATAATATCTGTGGTGAGTGTGGTGTGTTTGCTGACAGGGCAAAATAATACTGTTGATTATTCTGAGCAACTTTTTGTATTTCGGCAAAACTACGGAGCAGGGCTGTTCTTTATTGCTCTGTTTGCAGGCTATGGTTTTTTATTTGGTCGTAAATACCCTAAACGCTTTGGCTTTACGTTACTTGCATCACTTTCAAGTTTTGTGATTATTAGTTGCTTATATCTCATCACTCCCGACCATGCCTTGATGACGGCATACCCGGTTTGGTGCTTTGTATTACTGGCACTGTCTGCCTGGCTATTTAAGTTATCCATCAATAGCACAAATCCAATGCGAGTATTTAGTTACTGGCTCGGCGGTAATGCCAATATTAGTTTGGCATTAACCATGCTCCTTGAAGGTAGCAGCTTGACCTTAGCGCTTGCTGTGCAAGTGTTGTTGATCAGTTTTTATGTGAATAAACAGTCACTCAGCATACTGACTTGGCCGCTTAAAGGTTTAGTTGGTGCTTTACTCATTAGATTAAGTTTTGCACCTTGGTCAGCGGATTACAGTGATGCGCTGCTGCTCGGTGTACATTGGAGTTTGGTTGTTTATCCTGTATGTGCTTGCTTATTTTACTTGGCAGCAAGGCATTGGCAGCAGCAATCTGTTCGAATGTGGCTAGAGGGGGCAGCCCTACATTGCATTGCTTTATTTATTACCACAGAGACGAGCTATCAGTTAGTAGGGCGCTATCCTGACTTTGAGAATTTGTCTGTGTATGAGCATATTTTACTGACCTGTAACTGGGGCATCTTGGGCTGTGTTTACTTACTGCGCTCACGCTTTACTGCGCAATTGGTTAAGCTCTATCAAATGGCTGGTTTTGCGTTATTAACATTAAGCGGCTTGCTAGTAGTGAAAAGCTTTACCGTTGTAAATCCGTTTTTTGAACCGATAAATATAGGCAGCTGGCCGATTATTAACTGGTTACTATTACTTTGGTTAGTACCAGCTTTAATTGCAATTTGGGCAAGCCGACTGACGAAATCTCAACACTATTTACAAAAGCTGTTTACAGCACTTGCAGGTGTGATGAGTGTTTTATATATCAATGCGGAAATTCGCCACAACTGGCAAGGCGAGTTTATAAATATTGCTTTGCCAACCTCAGATGCCGAGCTTTACAGTTATTCTTTAGTTTGGCTTATTATCGGAGCTATGTTAGTTGTGATAGGGCATTTAAAAACCATTACGTTATTACAAAAGCTTGGCCTTGGCTTATTGGCGCTGGTGGTGTTAAAAGTGTTCTTGATTGATATGGCAAACTTAACTGGATTATTGCGGGCTATTTCGTTTATCGGCTTAGGCTTGTCGTTAGTTGCGCTTAGTTGGTTGTTCCAAAAATTTAAGGCAAAGCCCGCAGCTTTGCCTTAAATCTATGTTTTTAAAAACGTTGGTTAAGCACTATTGTTAAGTACTGTGGTTAAGCAGTGCTTTGAGTTTTGCGGGCTTAACAGGTTTACTAAGGTAATGAATTTGCTCTTCTTTGGTTTGCTGTTTTAGCGCTTCATCACGTACCGCTGTGATTAAAATTGCCGGTACTGGGCTTTGCCAAATTTCTCGTAGGGTTTTAATAAGCGTGATGCCATCGCAATCATGACCGAGCTGATAATCCATTAAGATCACATCGGGCGCTCGGTGCTCTTTGGCATAGGCCATCACGGTTTCAACTTGATCAAAGAGTTGGTAATTGGCCTGCCACTTTTGCAATAGGCTTGCCATGGCATTAAGGTTTTCTGGGTCATCATCCACCGCAATAATATTCATTGCACTGCGGTTCTCAACACCTTTTTTAGGTGCCTCTTTTTGTTGAATAAATTGGCTTTCACCATAAGGTACTTCAATACTAAAGCGGCTACCTTTGCCAGGCTTTGAACTGACATCTAATCGTAAAGAGAGTAAGTCGGCCATTCGTTTTACAACTCCTAAGCCAAGGCCAACCCCTTTGTTATCTCCCGCTTCAATACGATAAAAGTCATTAAAGATCTTCGCTTGCTCTACTTCTGTAATGCCGGGGCCTGTGTCCCATACTTCAATACGTAAATGATGTTTGCGTTTGCGACAAGCAATTAAAACTCGGCCACTATCAGTGTATTTAACCGCATTTGACACCAAGTTTTGAATAATTCGTCGTAAATAAGTGATATCACTGTGAACAATTACTCCTTTTGAACGCACCGTCAGCTTTAAGCCTTTTTCGCTCGACATAATGGCGTATTCGTTCTTAAGCGGGGCAAGTATGTCATCAATACTAAAGTGACGTGGAGTTGGCGTCATTGCCCCTTGCTCGAGCTTGGCAATTTCTAACAGCGCAGACATCAAATGCACCGTTGAATCTAAACTTGCGCCAAGCTTTTCAAAGTTATTTAAGTTGTTGTTAGAGAGGGTTTTATCATCAATGGCTGCAAGGTACAGGCGCGCCGCATTCAGCGGTTGTAAAATATCGTGACTTGCTAAGGCTAAAAATCGCGTTTTACTGTCATTAGCTTGTTCTGCCTCTTTTTTAGCTAAAGTAAGTGCTTGCTCAGTTTGTACTCGGCTATCGATTTGTGCTTGTAAATCTTTATTGATAGTACGGATTTCTTGAGTACGCGCTTCAATACGGTTTTCAAGGTCCATGTTTACTTCTTCAAGCGCATTTTGCGTTTCGATATGCGTGGTAACATCAGAGAAACTTGTTACAAAGCCACCATCTGGCAGTGGGTTACCAATCATTTCGAACACTTGGCCATTACGGCGGTGGCGAATAAAGTGGTGGGGCGTGCCGTTTTTAAGATGCTGCACGCGCTTTTCTACATGGCGCTCAACTTCACCTGGACCACACTCGCCGCGCTCGGCATTGTAGCGGATCACTTCCTCTATGGGTTGACCAACCTCTAAAAAGTTTTCTGGGTAGTCAAACATTTCTGCGTAGCGCTTATTCCATGCCACTAAATTAAGCTCTTTATCAACAACAGAAATACCATGGCTGAGGTTTTCAAGTGAGGTGAATAATAGGTTTTGGTTAAATTGCAGAGCTTGTGTGGTTTCATCAAAAAAGTTAACGACTTCTTCAAAGGCCATGCGTTTACCTGAGGCAACTGTGTGGATCAGCGCCTGTGCTGAAGAGGCACCAAGCACACCAGTTAAGGCGCGTTCACAATAGGCAATAAACTCAGGTTCTGGGTGTGCGTTATTATTATCTAAGTTATGAGTTAAAGAGTAATGGGCTAAAACTTGTTGCGATCGCTGTACGCCCAAGAAGGTTTGTAGTAGAACCTTAAAGTCGTAGACGGTGGCTTTCACATTTTTATTCAAGCGTCTAGCAAACACAGCTTGATCTTTAGGATTAACAAAGGCAGCTGCCTGAATTTTATCAATTAAACGCTCATCTGCACCGAGCGAAAAACTAATGTAACAGCCAATATTGGCAAATAAAGCAATGAGGGTGCCACGAGTAATGAGTGTTTGTTGTAGCTCTGCGTTTAAGGTATTGCCTGCATCTAAAATAGGTAGCATTAAGAATAAAACCCAGCAAATGAAGCCTGCTAATAATCCCGCATAAACCCCATAAGCATGGCCTTTTCGCCAATATAGACCACCCACAATAGCAGGCAGTAATTGCGAGACTAAAGAAAAGGCGACTAAACCCATACTAGCCAATGCTTTACCATGACCAAACCATTGCTGGTAGAAATACGACAAAATCAAAATGCCAGCAATTGTGAATCGTCTAACTAACAGAATTTGTGATTTATAGCTGCTGGTGATGAGGTTACGTTTAAACTTACGACGCAGCATTAGCGGCAATACCACATCGTTTGAGATCATGGTGCTGAGTGTAAGTGTGGCTACAACAATCATCGCTGTAGCCGCTGATAGACCCCCGATAAATACAAAGGTCGTTAAAAAGGCGTTTTCGTGCATCAGCGGTAGGGCTAATACAAAGCTATCTGGAGAGAAGCCACTACCAATGCCTGGGTGTATAGCTGCTGTTGCAATAGGGAAAATCATTGCCGCAGTCAGTAACAAATACAGGGGGAATGCCCAGCGGGCTGTATAAAGATGGCGTTTATCTTGGTTATCGACCACAGTTACATGGAACTGCCTTGGTAAACAGATAATCGCCGCAGCTGCCATTAATGACTGACCGATAAAGTTAAAGCTAAAAAAGTCGAAGTTATGCCAGTGCTGCCAAATAGAGCCCTTTAGTTGCTCGGTTTGCACCGTAGTTAAATTAAATAATGTGTATAAAGCAAGCCCAGCAACGGCCACTAAAGCCAGTAATTTAATCATCGATTCAAAGGCAACAGCCAGCATCAGCCCCGAGCGATATTCGGTTACATCCACCTTACGAGTACCAAAGAATATCGCAAACATTGCCATGATAAGTGTTGCTGAAAGGGCCAGCATAGATCCCGAAATACGATCGTCGTTTTGCAGCAGTAAGAAGCTGCTACTTAGTGCTTTTAATTGCAGTGCGATATACGGAATAGTCGCTAATAAAGCGATAATCGTTACCATAATCGCGGTGGTTTGCCGTTTACCATAGCGAGCAGAAATAAAGTCGGCGATAGTGGTGATATTTTGCTTTTTACTGACCAGTACTAATTTACGTAAAAACCCTTGGCCGAAGAAAAATAGCAGCGCAGGGCCAATTAAAATAGGTAAGTAGTTCCAACTGCTGGTGGCTGCTGTACCAACCGAACCATAGTAGGTCCAAGACGTACAGTAAATCCCTAGTGAAAAAGAATAGACAAATGGGTGGTGACTAATTCTTTTTGCAAGAGGAGTGGTTTTGTCTCCCCAATTTGCCAACCAAAACAACACGCCAATATAGGCGAGTGCAACAAATAAAAGCGCAGCTGTCATGTTTAAATTCAGTAATTATTGTAATAACACTACCTTACCAGAATTATGCGCGATTTCGATGGCTAGATTTTTTGCAATAAAAATTAATAAAAAGCAAGTTGTTGATATTTAAAAGATAGTACTGTTTTATGCGCTGTTATTAGACTAATGTCGCAGATCATTCGTTTTTACTATTTTCGCTATTTCGCAAATTTATCTTTATAGGTTAAGTTGTTGTTAAATATTGTTTTTTACCATTCGTTAACAAACGGTGTTTTGCAGTTTACGTAAACGTAAACTAACTGTTACGACTATGGTCTCAATTCCATAAATCAGAACCCTTGCTAACTTAGTTAATGACAACTAATACCACTCATTACTTTCTTGTAATGCATAAGGGGATAAAAAATGGCTTTTAAAGATGAAGAACAAGCAAAAGCTTATTGGGCGGAAAACCTCGCACTGCTATTTAAATTATTAGCAATTTGGTTTGTCGTGTCATTTGGCTTCGGCATTTTACTGGTAGACGTACTTAACGAGATACGTTTCTTTGGGTTTAAACTCGGCTTCTGGTTCTCCCAGCAAGGCGCTATTTACACCTTTGTTGCTTTGATTTTTGTTTACGTTTTCAAAATGAATACGTTAGATAAAAAATACGGCGTAGACGAATAGGAGCTAAGCAATGGATGTTCAAACACTCACGTTTATTATCGTCGGTTTAAGCTTCGCGCTTTATATCGGCATCGCAATCTGGGCTCGTGCTGGGTCAACAAATGAATTCTATGTTGCAGGGGGCGGTGTACCGCCGCTAGCAAATGGTATGGCAACCGCTGCTGACTGGATGAGTGCAGCATCGTTTATCTCAATGGCGGGTATTATCTCGTTTGCAGGTTATGACGGTGGTGTATATCTAATGGGTTGGACAGGTGGTTATGTACTACTTGCACTTTGTTTAGCTCCTTACCTACGTAAGTTTGGTAAGTTCACGGTACCTGATTTCATCGGTGACCGTTATTACTCACAAGCTGCACGTGTTGTTGCAATTTTATGTGCTATTTTTATCTGTTTCACATATATCGCAGGTCAAATGCGTGGTGTAGGTGTGGTTTTCTCTCGCTTCTTAGAAGTAGATATTGAGACCGGTGTTTACATTGGTATGGTGATTGTATTCTTCTACGCTGTATTAGGCGGTATGAAGGGGATTACATATACGCAAGTAGCTCAGTACTGTGTACTCGTATTTGCTTACCTTGTTCCAGCAATCTTCATTTCAATGATGATGACAGGTCACTTCTTCCCACAAACCGGCTTCGGTGCAACCCTTAGCGATGGCTCAGGACAGTTTGTACTTGATAAATTAGATGGACTCAGTACCGAGCTTGGCTTTGCGCAGTACACCGAAGGCTCGAAGAGCATGATTGATGTATTCGCAATTACAGGCGCATTAATGGTTGGTACTGCAGGTTTACCGCACGTAATCGTTCGTTTCTTCACTGTTCCACGTGTTAAAGACACGCGTATCTCAGCTGCATGGACACTTGTTTTCATTGCAGTTGTTTATACAACAGCACCTGCTGTAGCGTCATTCGCTCGTGTAAACATGATTGATACAATTAACGGTAAAGACGGTAGCGGTACAGAGTACGCAGAAGCACCAGCTTGGGTTAAAAACTGGGAAAGAACAGGCCTAATCACCTTTAACGATAAAAATGGTGACGGCAAAATGTTCTACTCAGCAGGTAAGATTGATGATCCAAACAGCGCAAACGAAGTTAAAGTTGACCGCGACATCATGGTACTTGCAAACCCTGAGATCGCAGACTTACCAGCATGGGTGATTGCATTAGTCGCAGCAGGTGGTATCGCAGCAGCGCTATCAACAACAGCAGGCTTACTATTGGTGATCTCGACCTCGGTATCCCATGACTTATTAAAACGCACCTTAAAACCAGATATAAGTGACAAACAAGAGCTACTTGCAGCGCGCTTAGCTGCGATGATAGCGATTGTGATTTCAGCTTACTTTGGTATTAACCCGCCAGGGTTCGTGGCTTCGGTTGTTGCCTTCGCCTTCGGCTTAGCAGCGGCGAGCTTCTTCCCAGCCATCATTATGGGTATCTTCTCTAAGAAGATGAATAAAGAAGGTGCGATTGCGGGTATGGTGACAGGTATTACATTCACAGCGGCTTATATTATCTACTTCAAGTTCGTAAGCCCTGAGTTGAATACACCGGCAAACTGGTTATTTGGTATTTCACCTGAAGGTATCGGTCTTATTGGTATGATTGTTAACTTTGTAGTTGCAGCTATCGTACTTAAACTAACGGCTGAAACACCAGTTGAAATCCAAGAAATGGTTGAAGGTATCCGTAACCCTAAAGGTTCGAGCGCAGCACACGCGCACTAATAAAACCATTTTATAAGAACACACTCTTGACGTTTAAAAGCCCGACTTAAGTCGGGCTTTTTATTTATTTCAAACAGGGGTAGTGTAGATATTGTCTCTATTATATAGCGAGAATGACCATGAATACCGAGCAACAGGAAGTCGCCCAATTTGTGATGCAGCAAACGCCATTTAATCAGCTTGATGGCGCTGCCAGTGAGTATTTTGTAAACCATCTCGATATTATTTATTTGACCCGTGAGAATCAAAATCAGTGGTTAAGTTCGGATAATCTAAGATTATTTTTAATTCGCTCTGGCGATTATGATTTAGTTGACCCAAAAGGCGATGTGATCACTAAGTTATCAAGTGGCGATTACTTTGGTTTTCCTTCATTGTTAACTGGCGAAGCAATTCAAAATAGCATTTCAGTGCAAAAGGAAGGCATTGTTTACATGCTTAACCAAGCGGCATTTGATTACTTACGCCGTGAGTATAAAGTGTTTGAGCAATACTTTGTTCGTGCCCATAAAAACTGTTTATTGTCGTCTCATTATAAAAGTCAAAACGACAGTTGGTCGGAGAAAAAAATTTGCGAGTTGATGAATCGCAAAGCCGTCACCTTGGCGCCAGATGCAAGTATTCGTCAAGCCGCTAAAAAAATGAAACAACAGGGTGTTTCATCAATTATGTTGACTGAACATGAGCGTCTTGTAGGAGTCGTGACCGACCGAGATTTACGCAACCGCGTATTAGCCGATGAGGTTGACCCACAAGAGTCAGTAAGTAGCATCATGACGTGTAAGCCCAAGTTTATTTTTGAAAATAACCGCGTGTTTTCGGCGCTACACTTAATGCTTAAGCACAATATTCACCATTTACCTGTGCTTGATGAACATCACAAACCGCTTGGTATGCTCACCAGTACGGATTTACTGCGTCAGCAAAAAAGCGACCCAGTACAATTGATTGGACGAATTTACAAAGCGCACAGCGTGGTTGATTTAAAGCGTTATTCGCAAGAGATACCCTGTTTATTAAAAGGTTTTTCAAACAATATTGATGACATCTCCTTGATTGGTAAATTATTAAGTGGCTTAACCGATGCGTTGACTTCGCGGTTAATTCGTTTGTTCCAAGAAGATAATGGCGCGGCACCAACCAGCTTTAGTTTTATTTGTTTTGGTTCACAAGCGCGAGAAGAACAAACACTGCATTCTGACCAAGATAATGGCCTGTTGCTACCTGATGATTTAACAGACGAACAACACGATTACTTTAAGCGCATGGGCGAGTATGTCTGTGAGCATTTAATTGAGTGCGGTATAAAACGTTGCCCTGGCAATATTATGGCGAGCAATGCACAGTGCCGTATGGGCATTAATGCTTGGACAGAAAAGTTTCATAAGTGGATCACCTCACCTACACCAGAGGCGATGCTCAATTGTAAGATATTTTTTGACCTACGTTTTATTGAAGGTTCCACTACCTTATATGCGCGCTTTTGTGAGCAGCTAAAACGCATTTCTAAAAATGACTTATTCTATGCGGCTATGGCCAGCGACATTAAAAATACGCCAGTGCCCATTGGTTTGTTTAATCAATTTAAATTAGAGAAAGACGAAAAGCAGCATAAGTACCTCGACTTAAAAAAACGCGGTGTGGTGATCATTAACGACATAGTACGTTTATATTCCCTCAAAGCGGGTATTCAGCGTGCTAATACGCAAGAGCGTATTGATGCATTAATGAAATTTTCGCTACTCAATAAAGATGATTTATATAACCTAAAAGACTGTTGGCGCTTTTTAACCCAGCTGCGTTTAGGCACACAAATTAACGAAGAGGGATTGCCAAGCAACTGTATTAACCCAAATGCGTTGAATTCATTGGAGCGACATCAATTAAAAGAAGCATTTTATTTGGTTAAACAGGCACAGCAAGCTGCCGCATTTAAATTTGCTCGCGGTAGTTTATAGGAGAGGGTATGGTTAAACGCTGGTTAAGTCGGTATTTAGCGCGCAAGCAACTCTTGGCAGCCGATGCCTATAAAGAACGCTACGTAGTGATAGACATGGAATTAACGGGCCTAGATCCTCGCCAGCACGAAATTGTCTCGGTGGCGTGGGTGATGATAGAAGAACAATGCATTAAACTCAGCGGTGCGCAGCACTTAATAAATAAAGACGTGCAAAGCTTAGAGCAAAGCCCGATTTATCACGGTATTGCAAAACAAGACATAGATACAGGTGAAAGCCTCGAAAGCATTCTTGGCAAGCTGCATCAGCATTTTGGTGAGTGCATTTTAGTGTTTCATAACGCGGCACTTGATTGGGGGTTTTTAAAACAGGCCTGCAGAACACTTGGTTTAGATGCAAAAGCGCGTTTAATTCTTGATACCTTCGTTATTGAAAAAAAACGCTTGCACCAGCAAGGCCACGAAATTGGCCACGATGATTTAACACTTAGCGAATGCCGTAAGCGCTACAACTTACCGCATTACAGCTCGCACCATGCCCTGACTGATGCCATGGCAACGGCCGAGTTATTCTTAGCCCAGTGTCATCAAATTAGTCGTGGTAAGGCATTGAAAGTAGGGGAGCTTGTGTGAATCAGTTAGAATTAAAAGTGCCCCCAGTTGTGCTACTGCTGATCATTGCGTTGATGATGTGGGGCATAGCAGAGTTGTTTACGAGTTTTAGCTTCTCGTTTTTTGCATCATCTTTTGTAGCAATACTCATAGCATTTTCAGGTGTGATGTTTGCTTTATTAGGGGTTTATCAATTTCGTAAGCAAGGCACGACTGTTGACCCTCGAATTCCAGAAAAGTCAGCGAGTCTTGTTACAAGTGGTGTTTATCAATTTAGCCGTAACCCAATGTATGTTGGTATGTTACTAATGCTAGTCGGTTGGGGAATTTATCTTGGTAATATTGCGAGTTTTATAATGCTGCCGATATTTATTCTCTATATGAATCGATTTCAAATTATGCCAGAAGAAACGTTTATGGCTGAGAAGTTTGGGTCAGCATACCAGCAATACCAAAAATCTGTTCGTCGCTGGCTATAAAGGAAAAAAGTAAGATTGAGGTTGCTAACGCAGTTTTATTTACCTTGCCCTCTTATAAAAATGTCTAAGGTCGATTACCAAAATTGAGCCATCTAGGGTTGTTAAAGTAGCTTTATTTACCTTGCCCTCTTATAAAAATGTCTAAGGTCGATTACCAAAACTGCGCCATCTAAAATATGCTAAGCAATTTTTATTTTTGCTGACCTCTTATAAAAACTCTTCAGGTCGATTACCAAAATTGAGCCTTCTAAAACATACTAAGCAACTTTTATTTCACATGACCTCTTATAAAAACTCTTCAGGTCGATTACCAAAATTGAGCCATCTAAAACATGCTAAGCAACTTTTATTTCACCTGACCTCTTATAATAATGTGTAAGGTCGATTACCAAAACTGCGCCATCTAAAACATACTAAGCAACTTTTATTTCACCTGACCTCTTATAAAAACTCTTCAGGTCGATTACAATACCGCCATCTAAAAGGCAGCTGCCTTTATCTGCAAGCAAATAGAGTGGATTTTCTTCTTCATGGCAATCAAACTTGCAATTAATGGTTTTGGTCGAATTGGGCGCAACATCGTCCGTGCTCTGTATGAGTCTGGGCTTGAAGATCAAATCAAAATTGTCGCTATTAACGAATTAGCCGACCCTAAGGGCATTGCCCATCTCCTTAAATACGATACATCTCATGGCCGCTTTTCATTTCCAGTTAATCTTGGCGAAGATACTTTAACGGTTGCTAACGACTCTATAGCCTTATTTGCAGAAGAAAACCCTGCAGAACTGCCATGGCAAACGCTTGATGTTGATGTGGTTCTTGAATGTACTGGGGTGTATCACTCTCGTGAACATGCAGAACTACACTTAGCTGCTGGTGCAAAAAAAGTATTGTTTTCGCAGCCTGCAGATGCTGATGTCGATGCCACAATTGTGTATGGTATTAACGATGATGAGCTAAAAGCTGAACATACGATTGTTTCAAACGGTTCATGTACCACAAACTGTATTGTGCCAGTGATTAAAGTGCTGGATGACGCATTTTCGATTGAATCTGGGGCTATTACAACGATTCATGCCTCGATGCATGATCAGCAAGTGATTGATGCGTATCATCATGATTTACGCCGCACTCGTGCTGCAAGCCAATCTATTATTCCGGTAGATACAAAGCTTGCTCGTGGTATTGAGCGTATTTTGCCTAAGTTTCATAGTCGCTTTGAAGCCATTGCTGTTAGGGTACCCACTATCAACGTGACGGCGATGGATTTAAGTGTAACAGTGAATACCGATGTGAATTTAGCGACTGTCAATCAAGCACTTAAGTTAGCTGCAAAAGACCGCCTTGACGGTATTTTAAGTTACACTGAAGAGCCATTGGTATCGGTAGATTTTAATCATGACCCACATTCTTGTATCATAGATGGCACTCAGACACGTGTTAGTCATAAACGACTGATAAAGTTGTTAGTGTGGTGCGATAATGAGTGGGGCTTTGCGAATCGTATGCTCGACACTGCGCGTGCGATGATGGCTGTAAGCCAATAATTTATAAATATAATATTAGTATCGTTAACTAAGGAGAAGTCCATGTCGGTCATTAAAATGGCAGATTTAGATTTAAACGGCAAACGCGTGTTAATTCGTGAAGATTTAAATGTGCCTGTAAAAGAAGGTAAAGTGACCTCTGATGCGCGTATTCGTGCAGCATTACCAACTATCAAATTAGCGTTAGAAAAAGGCGCTAAAGTAATGGTGATGTCACACCTTGGCCGCCCTACGGAAGGGGAATATGATGAAGCGTTTTCACTTGCCCCTGTGGTTAATTATTTAAATGATGCCCTTGAGCAAACAGTTCGTCTTGAAAAAGACTACCTAGAAGGCGTAGACGTTGCTGATAACGAAGTGGTTGTTTTCGAAAACGTGCGTTTTAACGCTGGCGAAAAGAAAAACGACGAAGCATTGTCTAAAAAACTAGCTGCATTATGTGATGTTTACGTAATGGACGCATTTGGTACGGCTCACCGTGCACAAGCATCGACTCACGGTGTGGGTTTATTTGCTGATGTTGCATGTGCAGGTCCACTACTTGCGGCAGAGTTAGACGCACTAGGTAAAGCGCTTGATAACCCAGCTCGTCCTTTAGTTGCTATCGTTGGTGGCTCTAAAGTATCGACTAAGTTAACTGTACTTGATTCACTTTCTAAAGTGGTTGACCAACTTGTAACAGGTGGTGGTATCGCTAATACCTTCATCGCAGCAGCAGGTCACCCAGTAGGTAAGTCTTTATTTGAAGCTGATTTAATTGATGAAGCAAATAAATTAAGTGCGGCAGCAAAAGCTAATAACGGTGAAATCCCGGTACCAACTGATGTTGTTGTAGGTAATGAGTTCTCAGAATCTGCAGTGGCAACACTAAAAGATGTGAATGAAGTAACAGACGAAGACATGATCTTCGATATTGGTCCTGATACAGCAAACCAATTAGCAAAAATCATTGCTAATGCAGGCACCGTTGTATGGAATGGTCCAGTAGGTGTATTTGAATTTGACCAATTTGGCAACGGCACACGTGCTATTGCTGATGCGATTGCTAACTCAAGTGCATTCTCGATTGCTGGTGGCGGTGATACGCTTGCAGCGATTGATAAATACGGCATTGCCGATAAAGTTTCTTACATTTCAACCGGTGGTGGTGCTTTCCTTGAATTTTTAGAAGGGAAAAAATTACCAGCAGTTGCTATGCTTGAAGAACGTGCTAAGTAATTAGTGCGTATGCCAGCGTAGTTATTAGGTAATTACGCTGGTTTAGCTGTTAATAAAATACCTCTCACCCTCGTTTTATTTACAGCTGTTACGGTAGGCGCGAGCTTTTCGTGATGCAGTGATGCATCAAAAAATAACTTATCCGTTCAAACTAGATAGTAGGAAACTACTGTCGATACAATTTGGAGAATACCAAATGGCTTTAATCAGTATGCGACAACTTCTTGATCATGCAGCTGAAAATGGTTACGGCGTACCTGCTTTTAACGTTAATAACCAAGAGCAAATGCGCGCAATTATGGAAGCGGCTGACAAAACAAACAGCCCGGTAATTGTACAAGGTTCAGCAGGCGCGCGTGCCTATGCTGGTGCCCCTTTTATTCGTCATATGATTTTAGCTGCCGTTGAAGAATGGCCACATATTCCAGTCGTAATGCACCAAGACCACGGTACTTCACCAGGTGTATGTCAGCGTTCAATCCAGTTAGGCTTTTCATCAGTTATGATGGATGGCTCATTAATGTCTGATGGTAAAACTCCTTCAAGTTATGAATACAATGTTGATGTTACTCGTCAAACTGTTGAAATGGCACATGCTTGTGGTGTGTCTGTAGAAGGCGAGTTAGGTGTTTTAGGTTCACTTGAAACAGGTGAAGCAGGTGAAGAGGACGGCGTGGGTGCAGAAGGTAAATTATCTACTGATCAAATGCTAACAGATCCTGAAGAAGCCGCTGATTTCGTTCGTAAAACTCAAGTTGATGCACTTGCTATTGCTTGTGGTACATCACATGGTGCGTACAAATTCACGCGTCCACCAACAGACGATATCTTAGCGATTGATCGCATCAAAGAGATCCACGCGCGTATTCCTAACACGCACTTGGTAATGCATGGTTCGTCTTCAGTGCCACAAGAGTGGTTAGAAGTGATCAACCAATACGGTGGTGAAATCCCTGAAACCTATGGTGTGCCAGTAGAGCAAATCATCGAAGGTATTAAATACGGTGTTCGTAAAGTAAATATCGATACCGATCTTCGTTTAGCATCTACAGGTGCAATTCGTCGCCACTTAGCTTTAAACCCAGCTAACTTCGATCCACGTAAATACTTAGCTGAAGCAACGAAAGCAATGACTGAGATCTGTGTTGCTCGCTACGAAGCGTTTGGTACGGCAGGCCAAGCTGGTAAGATCAAGCCTATCTCTTTAGATGATATGCACCTTAAATACTTATCGGGTGAACTTGATCCACAAATCAAGTAATTGATAATAAGTTGAAAAAGCCGGCTTGCATGCCGGTTTTTTATTGCCTTGATCAAGACGGATCAGCGATTTACTTACTCGTGTTTTTCAGGATCAGTGTTTTACTAACCTTCGCTTTCACGGATCATTATTTTACTAGTTTCGCACTGATCATATGCTTTTCTTTGCTCAGCTTTTAAACTAAATACTGATCCCCTTAACATTAAATCAACAAGTTATCTTATTCTCTAAGTAAAATACTGATCTCAGGCTGATCAACTTAGTAAAAACCTGATCCTGATCTGATTTGGTTAGTAGATCAGTGATCCGTGATTTTTGTGTGAAATATAGCCACCTTGCCTTGACCAAAAGCCCTTTATGTTCGATTTTTAAGTTACTGCTTAAATTAAGGATCGCTACCATGAACAAACCTGCCATGATGTTGTCGAGCTTTGCAATGTGCTTTATTTCTTTTCATAGTGTTGCCGAAGCTGTAGATGTGTATGGTCGGGCCCATTTAGGGGTTGCTAATAGCGACACTGGCGATGGCAGCGAAACGTCTATTGAGAGCTACAGTTCACGTATGGGTATTAAAGGCAGTGGTGAAATAAGTGATGGATTAAAAGCTGTATATAAGTTTGAATTTGCAGTAAATGCGGCTGATCAAGATAGCGATGGTAAAACAGAAGAGAATATTACCGCTCGAAACCAATATGTTGGTCTTCAAGGCAGTTTTGGGCAGGTAGTACTTGGTCGACATGATACAGCGTTAAAAGTATCGCAGGGTAAAATTGATTTAATGAACGACTTTAATGGTGATGTTAAAGCCTTATTTAATGGCGAAAATCGCCTTGGCGATGTGGTTCATTATAGCTCGCCAATTGTCGGCAATATGCAATTTGTGGTCACCTATATTGCTGAAGATAATTCTAAACAAGATGAAGAAACCGGCGTTTCTACGGCCTTTATGTATGGTGATAGTAAATTTAAAAGAGCGCCTTACTTTGTCAGTGTTGCCCACGACAGTAAAGTAGCCGGTTATGATACAACACGGTTTACGGCGCAAGGTAAATTAGGTGATTTAACCTTAGGTGGTATGTATCAACAAAGCGAAAAAATAGCTGGTTCTGATAAAGAAGATGGCTTTTTGGTAAGTGCATCCTACAAAATAGATAAATATAAGTTATTGGCGCAATACCAAGATACTGATGGTAACTTCGGTAAGTTAAAAGATTCGGGGAGTGGTACCTCTGTTGGCGTTGAACGAAGCCTGTCAAAACAAGCACGTATGTACATGTGGTATACGCAGTTTTCACTAGATAATAATGCTGATGAAGATCACTTGGCAGTCACTTTAAGGTATGACTTTTAATCCGAAATTTACTATTAAAGCGTAAAAAATGGCTATTTTTGCATTGATTTTTTTGCGCTTTTTGAATTACTCGTTAGACTTTCATAAAAATGTCATACTTAGTCATAATAATGAAACCAGTTCGCTAACGAAAGAGATAAATTGGAATGTCACGTAAAGTACTAGTCGTCGATGACGAAGCGCCTATCAGAGAGATGCTGGTTTTTGTTCTAGAGCAAAATGGTTTTCAAGCAATTGAAGCAGAAGATTATGACTCTGCAATTGAAGCTATGGTAGAACCATACCCAGATATGGTTTTATTAGATTGGATGTTACCAGGTGGTAGCGGTATTCAAATTGCGAAAAAATTTAAGCAAAACGAATACACTCGTCAAATTCCTATCATCATGCTAACAGCTCGCGGTGAAGAAGAAGACAAAGTACGCGGTCTTGAAGTAGGTGCTGATGATTACGTAACAAAACCATTTTCTCCTAAAGAATTAATGGCGCGCATTAAAGCGGTTATTCGCCGTGTTTCACCAACCTCATTAGAAGAAGCCATTGAAGTTCATGGTTTACGCCTTGATCCAATCTCACACCGTGTAACATCAGAAGGGAGTGAATTAGATATGGGTCCTACTGAATTTAGATTACTCCATTTCTTCATGACGCATCCAGAACGTGTTTACAGCCGTGAACAATTACTTGATCATGTATGGGGAACAAATGTATATGTAGAAGACCGTACAGTTGATGTACATATTCGTCGTCTACGTAAAGCGATTGCACCATTAGGGCATGACCGTTTAGTACAAACCGTTCGCGGTGCAGGCTATCGTTTTTCAAGTAAATTATAAGTGTCATAGCAATGACCTTAACAAGCTAATTTACATACTTAAGGTAAAGTGAGTGTATGTATCGAGTAGTGAATAAACAGGCGTTAGCAAAACGCCTGTTTATGTATTTCTTACCTTTGTTATTAGTTGGCGTACTTGTAGGTGCGCCTTTTTTGCTTTTATTTTTAGGCTCTTTTGCACTGCTAATTTGGCATTATCATCAATTATATCGCCTCAGCGATTGGCTTCTTAATCAACGTAGTTTCAACCCACCCGAAGGGGAGGGAGCGTGGGAGCAAGTCTTTGAAGGGATCTATCACTTACAACATCGAAACCGTAAAAAACGTAATGAACTTGCAGACTTAATACGCCGCTTTCGTGATGGCGCCGAGGCTGTGCCTGATGCGGTAGTGGTTTTACAAAAAGATCTCAGCATCATTTGGTGTAACCAATTGGCTTTAAAGGTTTTAGGGTTACAGTGGCCTACCGATCATGGGCAACGCTTAGATAATCTTATTCGCGATCCTAAGTTTGCAAAGTACATGCATAAAGCCTGTTTCGATGAACCGCTCGAGCTTGATGGTGGCCACAGCTACGATCAAACCTTAGAGTTTCGTGTTATGCCCTATGCAAGTTCACAGTTGATGATGGTGGTGCGTGATGTTACTCGCTTAAAGCAACTTGAGCAGATGCGTAAAGATTTTGTGGCCAATGTTTCTCATGAGCTGAGAACACCACTTACAGTGGTAACCGGTTACTTAGAAATGCTTGATTCAGATAGCTTACCACCTCCTGCTATGTGGCAAAAAGCGCAAACTACCATGCTTGAACAATGTAAGCGCATGGACAGTCTGGTTAATCAATTATTATCGTTGTCGCGTATTGAGGGAGCACGTCGTCAAGATAACGATAAGCCTGTCAATGTGCCGCAGCTACTTACCTATATTCAAACCGAAGCACAGTCATTAAACCAAGATAAAGGCCATGAGCTTATTTTTAATGTTGATGCGAGTTTAGACATTAAAGGGGCTGAAGACGAATTACGAAGTGCCTTTTCTAACCTTGTTTTTAATGCCATTCATTACACCAAGCCCGGTGGCAAGATTGTGGTTGATTGGCAGCTTAAAAATAACCAAGCCGCGTTTAGTGTGACCGATAATGGTGATGGTATTGCTGCTGAACATATTAACCGTTTAACGGAACGTTTTTATCGTGTTGATAAAGCGCGTAGCCGCACTACAGGTGGGTCAGGATTAGGTTTAGCGATTACAAAACATGTACTTACAAGGCATGACAGTCGTTTAGATATCAGCAGTAAATTAGGCCAAGGCTCGACCTTTGCGTTTGCATTTGGTAGCGAAAAAGTCGTGCGTTTAACAGATAATATTAAAAAAACTGCAAAGTCATAAAAATGTCATTTAAGGGTAATCTAACTGTCATCTAGTGTCATTAGAGTAGACCGCAGTTAGGAAATGGGACGAACAAATCGGAGTAACCCCTATGAAATTCAAAAATCTCGTTGCCGCAATGGGTGTGGCTGTAACAACATTTGTATCAGCACAAGCAGCTGCAGTTGATAAAGATATGCCTGAGTACACTAAAGTAAGTGGTATCTCTGGTAACTTCTCATCTGTAGGTTCTGACACGCTTGCAAACATGATGACGTTCTGGGCAGAAGAGTACAAGCGCTTCTATCCAAACGTAAACATTCAAATCCAAGCAGCGGGTTCTTCAACTGCTCCTCCAGCATTAACTGAAGGGACAGCAAACTTCGGCCCAATGAGCCGTCGTATGAAGTCAAAAGAAATTGAAGCATTCGAAAAGCGTTACGGCTACAAGCCAACTGAAGTACGCGTTGCAATCGATGCTCTTGCTGTATTCGTACACAAAGATAACCCAATCAAAGGTTTACGTATTGACCAAGTTGATGCGATTTTCTCTTCAACACGTAAATGTGGTGCTGATGCACAGGTTAATCGTTGGAGCGAAGTAGGTCTTGAGGGCGATTGGGCAGCAAAAGATATCCAGCTTTACGGTCGTAACTCAGTATCGGGTACTTACGGTTACTTCAAGAAGAAAGCACTTTGTAAAGGTGACTTCCGTAACAACGTAAACGAACAACCTGGTTCTGCATCTGTAGTACAGTCAATCTCTTCTTCAGTGAACGCGATTGGTTACTCAGGTATCGGTTATAAAACATCAGGTGTACGTACGGTTCCACTTTCTAAGAAAGGCGACAACTTTGTTGATGCAACATTAGAAAACGTAGCAACAGGTAAATACCCACTATCTCGTTTCTTATACGTTTACGTGAACAAGCACCCTAACAAGCCGCTTTCACCAATCGATGCAGAGTTCTTAAAAATGGTTCTTTCTGTAGACGGTCAAAAAATTGTTGAGAAAGATGGTTATGTGCCACTTTCAGGTAAAATGGCAATGGCTGAACTTAAAAAGCTAGGCCTTCTGTAACAACCATACAGACATAGACGAAAAAACCGCTCAGTGAGCGGTTTTTTTTCGTTTAGCTTTTAGCAAATAATTTTGCCTTAATGCGTTGCTGAGCAAGACGTACTTGCTTACGCTTTTTACCCGAGGGAGCCTTAAAGCTTTGAATTGGCATTACCGTTGGGTATTCATTAGGTAGTGCAGGTACACTAAAGTCAGCGTGCTCATCCTTAGGTAAACCAATTTCTTGTTGATGTACACGAAGTGCCGCTAAGGTATCATCGTTTTCAACTTCACTTGGACATAAGAATAAGCCCATTTTACGCATTTTCACACCTAAGCCGATGCTGCTTGAGTAACGTACAATTGGCGCTGCTAAAATAAGGCCCACTAAAATAGGTGATAACCACCAAAAGAAGGTCGGTGTGTAATAGTAAGCAACCGAGCCCCAAATAATCGCGGTAATAGTCGAAAATAACGTATAACCAATCGCTTCCTTCCACGGTACCATTCTACCTTCACGAGGCTGTGCATCCCAGCTCACTTTTTTACCTAAAAATACGCACACGACAAAATAGCTATGAAACACCATCATTAGCGGCGCAATTACAATGGCAAAAACCGTTTCGATGAGTGAACCTGCAATTAGCTTCATCGTGCCACCAAAGGCTTTATTACGGTGTACTAAAGTCACAATAATACCCATTAATTTGGGTAGTAACAGTAATACGGCAGTAATGAATAACAACGAATCAATTAGATCCGTTTTGGCAATTTGCCAGGTTGGGAAAAGCTGATAAGCATGGTTAAAGTATACGTCGCTATTAAGAGCACGAGTCACTGCATCTAAGGTACTTAATGCCAGCATAGATAACCAAATTAACGATGAAATATACGCTGTGGCACCAAATAAAAAGTGCATTTTACTCATTAGCTTAAGGCCAGATTTAGGCAATAAACCTAAATGTTGGATATTTCCTTGCACCCATCGTCTATCTCGAATTGCGTAATCGAGAATGTTACTTGGCACTTCTTCGTAGCTACCTTCAACATCACTCAGCAGTAACACATCCCAGCCACTACGGTGTAGCAGTGAGGCTTCAACAAAGTCATGACTTAAGATTTCACCGCCAAATGGGGCATTGCCTTTTAAAACTGGCAGGCCGCAGCATTTTGTAAATGCTTCAACGCGAATAATTGCATTGTGACCCCAGTAGTTTGCTTGGTTTGTTTGCCAAAAAGCAGAACCAGTTGCCAACATTGGGCTATATAAAATCGATGCAAACTGTAAAAAGCGACCAAAAAACGTGTCTTGGCGAACCGGAATAGGGATCGTCTGGATCAAACCTGATTTTGGATTGCTGATCATGCTAGAAGTCAGTTCAAGCATACATTGACCCGTCATAATGCTATCGGCATCAAGCACAATCATATGATCGTATTGGCTGCCCCAACGTTCACAAAAGTCAGTTAAGTTACCTACTTTACGGTGTTTGTTGTCTTCACGGCGACGATAAAAAGTATGCGCAGCTAAATCACCTAAACGCTTAGTGAGAGCATTCCATGCTTTTAGTTCATTACGTGCGATTTCAGGGTCTTGCGTATCACTAAGTAAGTAAAAATCGTAATGTGGCATTTGTCCTGTTTTGGCCAGCGAGCGAAGGCTAACCTCAAAACCGGCAATTACACGCTCTGTATCTTCGTTGTAGATAGGCATAACAATGGCTGTTTTCGTTTGGCTCAAGGCATGCTGATTAATCTCGATTGGCTTTTGACGTTTTAAGGTCAACGGGTCAATACGAAATAATTGCAAGATAAAGCCCATACAGCCACTACAAAAGGCTGTAACAATCCACGCGAAGGTGACTGTAAATAATGCCAGTAAAGCGTACTCAAGCGGTGTCATGCCGTTAGAATTTAAAATATCGAACATGATCCACACGCCATAGGCGGTAATGCTGAGCGCTAGGCTCGAAAAAAGCCAAGCGCGGGTTTTCTTAAATGGCATTGCTGTTGCTTCTAACGCTTTACTATTGGACGTCGTTTGGATACCAGACATAGCTCCATACCTCGCTGATTTCTTTATCACGTAGTTTTAACGATAAGCGCATATCAACTGGCTTATCTCCCTCTGGCGCCACTTTAAAGGCTACGCGCCATCCTTGATTGTTTGGTAACTGCTGTACCGTTTTATCGCTTATTTGCCCAGCAGAGAGTGTAAGATCCGCTTGCATGGCAAAATTAGCTGATAGTTGATTAATGGTTTCGCCACTAAAATCAACGGTAAATTGGCGGTGGCTTTTTGGTGGTGGATTGTCTTCACCAGGTAATGCTGCACTACCAATTCGAGTTCTTAACACACTCGCTTTATCTTGAGTTGCAAGCGTGGCATTGAAAGTCGAAAGCTTGTAACTAAAGCTTAAGCTGTCACCGGCTTTCATTGGCTGCTCTGGCACCCAGTAGCTAACAATATTGTCGTTGGTTTCTGTATCTGTTGGGATCTCTACTAACTCAACGCGCCCTTTACCCCAATTACCTTCTGGCTCAATCCACATACTCGGACGGTTGTGATAATGTGCTTCGGTATCAAGGTAGTTATTAAAGTCACGGTCTCGCTGTGCAAGACCAAAGCCTTTCGGGTTCTCGTAGCTAAACGAAGTGACACTTAGCTTCTTCGGGTTATTGAGTGCGCGCCAAACCCATTGACCTTGTTCTGATTGCATTAGAAGACCGTCAGAGTCATGTACTTCAGGGCGGTAATCGTCGAAGAACTTAGTACTGTTTTCACCGTGGTAGAACATACTTGTTAGCGGGGCAATACCAAGCTTTTTGATGTCTTTGCGGGCAAAAATTTGCATCTCGGTTTTTACTTCAGTGTTAGTAGAGGGAGTTAATTCAAAGCGATAGGCGCCCGACACAGATGGGCTATCTAATAATGCGTAGAGCACGATAGTGGTATCTTCGGGTGCTGGTTTTACTAACCAGAACTCTTTGAATACAGGGAATTCTTCACCTGAACTAAGAGCTGTATCCACCGCAAGTCCACGGGCTGACAGACCATATACTTGGTGCGGACCAACTAAACGAAAATATGAAGCACCTTGGAACACAGCCACTTCATCTTTGTACTGGTTGTTGTTCAGTGGAAAATGCAAACGAAAACCTGCATGGCCAAGTTGTGTATTGGCAATCGCAGTACTGATCTCTTGCTCTAACGGGGCAGCAGTTGCATCATAACGATAGTAATCTGTTTTAAAAGGTAAACTTTTTACTTCAGCGTTTTGTTCAAGAGTATTAATTGCAACCGGTGAACGATATAAAAAGCCTGGGTGGAACAACTGCACTTCATAAAGGCTTTGATCTTTCCAAATTGCTTGCTCAGTACGAAAACGGATTGCACGGTAGTCTTGGTAATTGATGCTTGTGAGCGCCTCAAGTTCAAGATCTTTCGGGGCTACATAAGGCTCTGAAGCGAGTTTTTTCGCACGCGCAGTGATAACATCAAATAGCTTTTCTTGCGGAATAGTGATCATCTCAGGCTTAAGCTCAACAGCAGCCTTTTCCTTTGAGGCCAGTTTTTCATTTTCGGCTGCTTGAACTTTAACGGCTGTTTGTTCTGTTTTAGTTACGTTTGATTGCTCTTGTTCTTCAATTGCGTATGTATGACCTGCGCTCATGGCTAATAATACGCCCAATAAGGTCTTCTTTTTAGCAGCACTGAAGAGCTTGGTTCGAGTTTCTGGTCTCATTCAATTTTCCTTTAGCCGTAAATCACGTTAATTCATTCATATCCCTTAGCAATTACTGAACCCAAAATAAAAACTAATAATCTCAATGACTTTGAGTTGGTGCAGTTTAATGCGAAGAGTAAAATTTTGAAATTAGTGAGAAACAATTACATGGTTGCAGTTGTTTATTCGTCACCAATATAGAGAAGTTTAATGAACGAAAGCTTGCCCTAATATGAATAGATTAAAGGGTAAACAAAAATATGAACAAAATTACCAGAGGCTTAATTATGGAAATGAAATTGTAATCGAGAAGAGAAGTGCAGGCACCGAACAGGTTTCAGTGCCCTAATAAGCGAGCTAAAAGTGAGTATTATTTAACTTCACCTAATTTTTCGGCATTAGCTTTACATTGATTATAAGCTTCAATGCACTTGTTACTACACACCTTATGAACTAAGCCATCAGCAGTGCTTTGTTGTTCACAGCTTGCCTCGCATTGGTAGTTTTGTTGAGCACATTGTTGCATTTCTGGGTTTTCAATTTTATTTGAGCAAGCAGACAGTAATGTCATAGCAAATAATGTTGCTGCAATTGCAGGTAGTTTTTTCATGCTTATCCCTAGTTTATGTCTTTTCTTTGCAATCCATCTTACCCAGATTATTGCTATTTAATCCAGCTCAACTTGTAAATTGTCAATTAAACGTACTGAGCCTAAATAAGCAGCAGCTAAAATAACAAGTTGTTTATCAGCCGTTGTTGCCGGCTTTAATGTTGAGCGCTCTGCTACCGCATAATAGTCAGGTTTAAGGCCTGCACTTTCAAGCTGTGCTTTTGCATCAGCCTCAAGTGTAGCAATGTCTGCATTGCCTTGCTTCAGTGCTGTTGCTGTATTATTTAACGTGGCAAACAGTACTTTTGCAGTGTCTTTTTGCTCATCAGATAAATAGCCATTACGAGAGCTCATTGCTAACCCAGAGATTTCACGGCAAGTAGGTACGCCAATTATCTCTACAGGGATAGATAAATCGCGTGTCATGGTTTTAATCACTTGCAGCTGCTGAAAGTCTTTCTCACCAAAACAAGCAAAGTCAGGCTGTACTAAATTAAATAACTTAGTAACAACGGTTGCGACGCCTTTGAAGTGACCAGGGCGCGAGCCGCCACAATAACCCATAGAAACACCCGGCACATCGACAAAGCTTTGCTCGCCTAAACCATTTGGGTAAATCGTTTCAACGGATGGTGTAAACACGATATCAGTACCGAGTTCAGCTAAACCTTGTTTATCTTCGTTAAGTGTACGTGGGTAGCTATCAAGATCTTCGTTAGCCCCAAACTGCATTGGGTTCACAAAGATACTCACAACCACTTTATCAGCCAAGGTTTTGGCTTTTTCAACCAGTGAAAAGTGACCTTGGTGTAAATTGCCCATAGTAGGCACTAGTGCAATGCTCAGGCCTGCTTGACGCCAAGCTTTGATTTGGCTGCGTAACGATTTGATTTCAGTGATTGATTGCATTTATTTAAACTCGTGTTCGGTACTTGGGAAAGCACCACTTTTTACATCTTCACAATACTTTTGCACTGCTGCTGGCATATTGCCGGTTTCTAATAAGAAATTCTTTGAAAACTTAGGAATATAGCCTGCTGAAATACCAACTAAGTCGTGCATAACTAAGATTTGCCCATCAGTTTGATTACCTGCACCAATACCAATGGTAGGAATGTTCAGCTCATCAGTAATACGTTTAGCAAGCTCACTTGGAATACATTCTAAAACAAGTAACTGCGCACCTGCCGCCTCAAGTGCTTTCGCATCGCTAACCATTTTATCGGCTTGAGATTGCTCACGACCTTGAATTTTAAAGCCACCAAATACATGCACTGACTGAGGTGTTAAGCCTAGGTGGCCACATACTGGAATACCTTGTTGGGTCATCGCACGAATGCTGTCGTGCAGCCATTCGCCACCTTCAAGCTTGATCATATTTGCCCCAGCACGCATCAGCTCTGCAGCATTTTTACAGGCATCAGTTGGGTTGGCATAGGTCATAAAGGGTAAGTCAGCAATTACAAATAATTCACGGCTACCTGCTCGTACGCAGCGTGTATGATAAGCAATCTCTGTGTTGGTTACTGCTAATGTGTCATCAGCACCTTGCAATACCATCCCTAAAGAGTCACCAACTAAAATCACCTCGACGCCATTATCATGAAACAATTTAGCAAAACTGGCATCGTAAGCTGTTAATGCGGTGATTTTTTGTTGTTCTTGTTTCATTTTATTCAAGGTTGAAACGGTGATTTTAGACATAATTTCCTCTAAGGCTTAGCCTTGGTTGATTACTGCTGAGGGAGTTGTTGTAAATCGTTTAAAGGCAACGTTTTTGTTATATCAGCAAGTGATTGATTATTCGGTAGTACAAGTGTTGGTGCAATTTCCAACAAGGGGTAAACAACAAACTCTCGCTCTGTTAGGCCATAATGAGGCACGGTTAAGCGAGGGGTGTCTATTACGTCATTACCGAACAATAAAATATCTATATCAAGGGTACGCGGACCCCAGCGCTGTTCTTTTCTAACACGGCCATGCTCAAGCTCGATGGCTTGCGTTAAATCAAGCAACTGCTCTGGCATAAGTGCAGTTTTAACACATGCGACCGCATTTACATAATCGGGTTGATCTTGTGGCCCCATGGGTTTGCTTGCGTAATCATGGGATACACAAACAAACTCAACATCTTCTAATGCTTTTAGGGCAGCGACAGCAGCATGAATTTGTTTACGTGGCGCGTTTAAATTGGCACCTAAACCTAAATAAACGGTATGCATACTTAGTCTACTTTTTTCTTGCGTGGGCGACGACGGCGCTTAGGGCCACCTTGGTGTCCTAAATTTTTAACCATCTCTTTTTGGCCGTTGATGTCTTGGCTTAGGTAGGTTGTCCACCAATCAGCAAGCTCTTTTTGCTGCTCTTCGCCAGCTTGCACACGCAAAAGTAAGAAATCATAGGCTGCCTTGAAGCGAGGCTGTTGAGTCAGCCTATAAGCACGTTGACCACCTCGTTTATCAAGACGTTGCTGAATATGCCAAATATCGCGTGCACCCAGTGTGAAGCGTTTTGGTACTGCTACATGTTGTGCGTTTTCACTCAGTACTTTGTTCATCGCTTGTGCAAATGCATCGTACTCTGAAAGTTGATCGCGTTGTTGTAACTTTTTAGCAATGCTCAGTAATGGGAACCACAAAAGGGCTGCAAAAATAAAGGCTGGAGTGACTTTTTTATCAGCATTAATACGCTTATCGGTGTTTTTAAACATTTGCAGGATAAACGTATGTTCAAAGCCTTCAGGGTTGGCATCTAAGATTTTATCAAGCGCAGGGAATAATGCTTTGAATAAACCATACTGGCGTAGCATTAAGTAGTTTTCTTCTGCTTTGCCGTTTAAGAACAACTTGAGTGATTCTTCAAACAAACGAGCTGGCGGAATATGGTCGAGTAAATTAGCAAGGCCTTTAATTGGCTTTTCGGTGCCAGGTGCAATGCTCATTCCTAGTTTGGTGGCAAAACGCACTGCGCGTAACATGCGCACAGGGTCTTCACGGTAACGCGTTTCTGGGTCGCCAATCAGCTCTATTTGTTTTGCTTTTATCGCGCTAATGCCATTGGCATAGTCATAAATACAAAAGTCGTTAATTGAGTAGTAAAGTGCATTAATCGAAAAGTCACGGCGCTCGGCATCTTCTTCGATGCTGCCATAGACATTGTCGCGCAGGAGTTGGCCGTGCTCGCTTGATTGGCTAATTTGATTTTTGCTTTCTTCGGCTTCGTGATGGCCGCGCATGGTCGCCACTTCAATAATTTCTCGACCAAACACGATATGGGCTAAACGAAAACGACGACCAATTAGACGACAGTTACGAAATAGCTTTTTGATTTGCTCAGGGGTTGCGTTTGTTACAACGTCGAAGTCTTTTGGTTGTTGGCCTAACAATATATCTCGAATACAACCACCTACAAGGTAGGCATCAAAACCACCTTCTTTAAGGCGGTACAATACTTTGATTGCATTTGGGCTAAATTGTTTGCGTGAAATACCATGTTCACTGCGTTCGATCACCAAAGGTAACTCGCTCGTTGGCAAAGCATCACTTGATGTCGTGGCATTTGGGCCAATAATCTGCCGACAAAATTGAAAAAGCTTAGAAATAATAATCTGTCTCCTACGACGCGGACTTTGCGACTCATCAAGTATAGCGTTTGTTTGATACTTCGCCGATGTGAGATTGACGTGTAATCAGTGTGTATTAAATGGCGCTAAATTAAGGTGTTGATGATTCGCACACTTTGGGTCGCTATCATATACCAGCAAGGCTGAAAAATTAAGTTACTCGGCCTTTAAAATTGGCAATTTATTTTTCAATAGTAACAAAGTTACAAAAAGGAGAGTTAGGATCCTCGCTAACTTGTATTTCTTGCACCTTTGGTATGTGTTCAAGGCGGTAAGTTTCAACAGCCCAAGCTAACATCTGTTCGATACTTAACGATAATAGTGAACTTTCTGGCTTTAAACCTAAAAAACGCAAGGCATCGAACAACGCGGGCTTTGGATTTGATTTTGCTATTGCTGGGGCGTAATTTTGCTTTGATAGCTTAAAACCAGGTTTAGCTACCGCTAAAGGAAGGTGGGCGTATTCTGGGGCCGGTTTATTTAGTTGCTTAAACAAACTAAGTTGTCGTGCAGTCGGCTCGAGTAAATCAGCGCCGCGAACGACTCTTGTAATACCTTGTGCGATATCATCGGCGACTACGACCAGTTGGTAAGCAAATAAACTATCGCTGCGCTTTATTAAGTAATCTTCTTTGGCAAGTTGGCTATCAACATACACTTCACCTTGAATTAAATCATGGTAGTGACTGGTTGCAAATTGCTGGGTTAAACGTAGCGCTGAATCAGTTAAAGCGTGGTTTTTATACCGGCAGTGGCCTTGGTATATTCCACCGATTGCTTTAATTTCTTTGCGCGTGCAATGGCATGCATAAACAAGGTTTTGTGAAATTAATTCGTCTACAATGGTTTGGTATTGCTCATGGCGATGGGTTTGGTATATGACGGGCTCGTCCCAGTGTAGGCCGTAAGCCTCTAAGGTGTGTAATATATCGTCGCTAGCACCGCTTACAACTCGCGTTGTGTCGATATCTTCAATGCGTACTAACCATCTTCCTTGATTGGCTTTTGCATCAAGGAAGCTACCCACAGCCGCTATAAGTGAGCCAAAGTGTAATGGCCCTGAAGGGGATGGCGCAAAGCGGCCACGATACTCACGCAATGGCGTGTTAACGGCTGTGGTAGACATGGGCTAATTAAAGGATATTAACCGCGTCCAGATTGCTTTTCTTTAATTTCCGCAAGCGTTTTACAGTCTACACATAAATCAGCTGTAGGACGTGCTTCTAGGCGGCGGATACCTATTTCGATACCACATGATTCACAGAAACCAAAGTCATCTTCTTTGATTAATTGAATCGTTTTTTCAATTTTCTTGATCAGTTTACGCTCACGGTCACGAGTACGAAGTTCTAATGAGAATTCTTCTTCTTGTGCTGCACGGTCTACTGGATCCGGAAAGTTAGCTGCTTCGTCTTGCATATGCGATTTAGTACGGTCTACTTCGTTACGTAAATCGTTACGCCAAGCTTCTAAAATTGTTTTGAAATGAGCACGTTGTGCTTCATTCATGTACTCTTCACCTGGCTGTTCTTGGTATGGTTCCAACCCGGCCTGAGCCAATAACCCTAGTCTTTTTTGGTCTGGCATAACTTTCTCCTAAATCCTTAATATTTTGCCCAGCGTTAGCCGGCGGCTATAAATAGCAGAATCATTAGACTGAGGCAAATTTATTTTTAATTAATCCTCTTGACCTTGCACTAATGATTGCTCAAATAATTATGGGCGGTTTGGTAAGCCCTTAACTACTCGTCATTTTTTTAAATTTGCTAAGTTATATGGGCAAAAAAAAATAATACAACTTAAATAGTATATAAAGCTAAAAACTTTTTTGGCGTGGTTTTGTACCAACGCTTAAAGGCGCGTTGTAGAGCGCTTTGTTCAGAAAAGCCTAACTTGTTGCTAATTTCCAGTGCAGATAGGCCTTTTAGAAGCATCTCTTTTGCAAGCAGTTTTCGTTGCTGATCGATGAGTTTAGAAAAACTAAGTTGCTGATTTGAAAGGTGACGTTGTAAAGTGCGTTTTTTAATATTGAGTTGAATTGATGCTTGCTCAAGGGTCGGTATGTGAGGCAATTGGGTATTAATGAAAGTAACTAACTGCGAGGCATAATCATGCTGTGATACAGCTGTATCGACTTGAGATAATAAAATGTTTTCAAGCTCGGGGTTAGGAGATTGCAGTCGACATTTAAGAATCGATTTACTAAAAATAAGAGAATTTGAGTTAGCTGAAAACTCAATAGGGCAATTAAAAACCTGTTTATAAACAGTTAAACTTTCTGGGGTTGGGGTGGGTCTAGTCAACTGTACTTTTTCAAGGCTAACATCGGCATGATTGTGACAACAGTGCTTAGCAAATGAAAGCCAACTGCTAAATAATTCATCTACCATGTAATGCTGTATGTTACTTTGAGCATGCCAGCTTAGACGACAAAACTCGTCTTCAGAAACGAGTTCAATGTGACCAATGTTTCGTATTGTTTTGCTTAATCTCTGTGCATGCTCCAGTGCTTTTTCTAAGTTTTTGCTCACTAATGCAACATGACCTAATAGCCCCCAATTTTGTGCTTTTAAAGAGTTGCCAAACTCCAGCCCAATATGCTCTTGTTGTAATATTTTATCGCCATAGTGCATGAGTGACTCATAGTCAGCGATAGGAAAGCGGGCGCTTACATCGTCCAAATCTCTCAGTCGTTCACCGAGCAAAGCTTCAATTTGTTTGCTACACATGCCTTGGCGTTCTAAAAAAAATACAAGTGAGCGAATTATCTGGCAACTGATATAAAACATAGGTCATTCATAGTTATTATTATTTTAATAGAAGTAACGCTGCATTAGTTGGCGCGCAAAGTCAATTTTTTGCGTGAAAGGTCAAGATTTAGCCTACTATTTAAGGCAAGCTGGGGGGTGGACATACAATCATAATAAGGATCCACAATGAAACTCAATCCCCTGCTAATCGGTATTGCTGCGGCTTTGCTCGTCGGCTGTAATTCAGATAAAGATAACAATGACACCACAGCTCCCGTTGTTACCCCTGACCCAGATCCAGTTGTAAAAGTAGATATTCCTGCATTTTCCGAAGGCAATACGTTACAAGCGAATGTGCGATGGACAACCTATGGTGTACCCCATATCACAGCAGCAAATTTAGAGAGTTTGGCGTTTGGAGCAGGGTTTGCATATGCAAAAGATCATGCTTGCTTATTAATGGACCAAATTATTAAAGTGCGAGGCGAACGCTCAAAATACTATGGCCCAGATAAGGTTGCTGGAAGTGGAGATTCACAGCACTTAATATCAGACTTTGGTTATAAAGCATTAGGAGTGAATGAGTACGCACTGCAACATTATGATGAACTGAATGAAGACAGTCGCGCCCACTACGAGGGGTTTGTACAGGGGTTTAATAAATACGTAACAGACACCGGTGTTGAAAACCTTGCTCCAGAGTGTGCATCGCAACCTTGGGTTACTCAACTAACAGCACAAGATATGCTTGCCTATTCAATGGCTACCGTGCAGTTAGCCAGTTCAGCTAATTTTTTAGAGTTAGCTTTTTTTGCCAACCCTGGGGATAGCAATGAATATTTACCTGTACCAATGAGCGGTGCTCCTTCAGCTGTTTCTAGTATCACTAACAACATTGCTCAGCAAGCTGCGCAATTTAAACTTGAAAAAAAATATAAACATTTGGGTTCAAACGGTTGGGGCCTAGGTAAAGACATGATGGCCAATGGCAAAGGAGGATTACTCGCTAATCCACACTTTCCTTATGAGGGAAATTTGCGGTTTTGGCAGTCTCATTTGACCATACCTGGTGCTATGGATGTAATGGGGGGGAGTCTTCAGGGAATGCCGGGCGTTATTAATATTGGCTTTAACGAGCATGTAGCTTGGACGCATACTTTTTCGACTGCGCGTCACTTTTTAATTTATCAATTGGCTTTAAATGAAAATGATAGAATGAGTTATAGTGTTGAAGATGAGCAGTACTCAATTACTGAAAAAGTCGTTACTGTTGAAGTGGCTACTGGTGCTGGCAGCACAATTGAGTTGAGCAAGCCCTTTTATTATAGCCATCATGGATTAATGCTCGAAACACCTGTAGAAAATGGCTTAGGTTGGAGTGATACTCAAGCATTTACGATAAAAGATGCTAACGAATTTAATATGGATGTCGTTGCTCAGTGGTCGGCTTTAAACCAAGCTGTAAGCCTTGAAGATATGAAAGCAGCCTTTGCTGAGTTTGATGGTGTGTCTTTCAATAACACCATGGCAGCAGACAAAGAAGGTAATGTCTTTTATGTTGACGATAGCACGGTTTTAAAGCTTGACGATCAAGCGAACTTAGCCATTCGATTACAACCAGAGCTTGTTGCTTTGAGAGAGTCCGTCGGCTTTGACATTGTTCCTGGCAATATGAAGCTATTTGAAAGCCAAGGCAAAGTACCATTTAACGAAGCGCCGCAATTAACACGCACAGATTATGTACAAAATTCTAATGACAGCTATTGGGTTACTAATCTTAACGAGCCACTCATCGGCTTTGCGGCTCAATATGGTGATGTGCATAAACCCCTATCACTAAGAACAAGAATGGGATTGAAGCTTCTTCAGCAAGGAGGAGGCGAAGATGCTAAATTTACCTTGGATGAGTTAGAGCAGGCATTAGTTGGTAATCACTTTTACCTTGAGAGTTTAGTGTTTGAAGAGCTGGCATTACAATGTTTTGCACAAGGGGACTTACCAATTGAATTAAGTAACGGTACGCAAGTTGATATCAGCCAAGCATGTGATTTATTAGCTAATGCCGATGGTAAAATGAACTTAGATACGCAAGGTGCTGCTTTATTTCGCGAGTTTGCGCACTTATTTAACGCAAAAGAGCATCTTTATGACAATTTTGATGTGACTAACCCTGCTAATACGCCAAATACATTACGCAAAGATAAAGTTGCTTTAACTGCATTGGCACATGCTGTTTATAATTTACAAGCAAATAATGTTGCACTGGATAGTCGCTTAGATGAATTACAGTTTGTCGAAAAATCACTTGCCGGTGGCAGTGGCTCAGGTGAAAAGCTACCTTGGGCTGGTCCTATGCATGTGGAAGGTGGGTTTAACGTGTTCAGGTATGATCGCAGTAACTTAACGCGTTCAACACTAATCCCCTACACGGATTATGCTGTTCTAAATGATGCTGTGACGGGTAAACCTCTTGCATCAAACTTAACGCCGCAGGGATACCCTGTTAACTATGGCTCTAGTTGGATGTTTGTAATGAACTTTACAGAAAATGGCCCTGAGGCAAAAGGTTTGTTAACCATGTCACAAAGTTCAGACTCACATTCAGAACATTTTGATGATCAAAGTCGCTATTATTCTCAGTCGGCTAAGCTTAGACCTTTACTTTTTAAAGATGAAGATATTGAGCTTAACCTGATTGATGAAGTCGACCTGTCAATGACTAAGCAATAAAAGGTACTTTTTCAGCCAGTCTGATCTGGCTGGCTGAAATTTCTGCTTTATAAGCTATCACTTCAACCCCTTTTTTTATAGCTTCAGTCAAAAGCTGGGCATATTTCGGATCGATATGTTCTGCTGCACTTACTTGATTGATACCGTCGTGTAAAACTGCAAAAAGTAGAACGGCACGATGCCCTTGCTGTACCATTTCTACTAATTCCCTGACATGTTTTTGGCCACGTTCAGTTTTTGCATCCGGAAAATACCCTTGTCCGGAGTGTGGTTCTGTTTGTGAAAGTAATGTCACAGATTTTACTTCTACATAGCAATGGGGTTTATGTTCATCTGTTAGTAAAAAGTCGATACGGCTATTTTCTTGGCCGTATTTTACTTCTGCAGCAATGGTTTGATAGTCAACAAGTTCAGCAATCGCGCCTGTATTTAAAGCTTCTAGCACAACCTGGTTTGCAATAGCGGTATTAACACAAATTAAGTGGTCGAATTGGTTCTGAGTTAATTGCAAGGATTGAGGGTACTTACGTTTATCATTATCACTGGTTGAATAAAAAGCCTTAAACCCAGGCTCTGCGCAGCCCGTCATTTTGCCTGTATTAGCACAGTGAGCTGTAAACTCTGCACCATCGGCAGTTTTTAAGTCGGCTAAAAAGCGCTTGTAGCGCTTAATTAAGGTGGCTGATTGTAATGCAGGAGTAAACTTCATGACTTTACCTGATTGGTTTTTCTTTATTGTAAGTGATTCATTACGCGGATTAAACCACACTTCATAACGCTATTTATCGCAAGCTGTTGGGAACTGACGTTGGCTGTAGTAAACTCAATCAACATTTTTAGCGCAAAGAGTATTCTAACATGTCAGAAAAATTTCTAGTTCAACTTAGCGAGCAGGGCGCTGCCGCACATTGGGGCGAAAAAGCCGCTCTTTCTTTTACTGAACAAGGCGCAACTGTTCATTTAACTGAGCAAGATACACTTAAAAACGTACAAAAAGCAGCACGTACGTTAGCTAATCAAGGCTTAAAAAATATTGCCTTAGTAGGCGATGTTTGGTGCACAGAAACACAGTGGGCTTTTTATCAAGGTTTTGTATCACCAAAGAATTTAGACGCAATTGAGTTTGTTGAAAATGCAAAAACAGACAGCAAAGAGCTGACTTCGTTAAAGCAAGCTGCGACGTGGGCTCGTCAAATGATCAATGGCACTGCGGATGATATTTTCCCAGAGAGCCTAGCTGGTAAAGCTGCTGAGTTTATTCAGTCATTAGCGCCTGAGCACGTAAGCTACCAAATCATTAAAGGCGATGCTTTATTAGAACAACAATGGATTGGTATTCACGCGGTAGGCCGTGGTAGTGAGCGTCCACCGGTATTATTGGCATTAGATTACAACCCAACGGGCGACGAAAACGCACCTGTTGCGGCCGCTTTAGTTGGTAAAGGCATTACCTTTGACTCAGGTGGTTACTCAATCAAAGCAAGTGAAGGCATGTTAGGCATGAAGTGCGACATGGGCGGTGCTGCTACAGTAACTGCAGGCTTAGCACTTGCTATTAGCCGTGGTATCAACAAACGTATTAAATTGTTCTTATGTTGTGCTGAAAACTTAATTTCAGGTCATGCCTACAAACTTGGTGATATCTTAACGTATAAAAATGGCACTACAGTTGAAATCGTTAATACCGATGCTGAAGGCCGTTTAGTCCTAGCTGATGGCTTAATGGCTGCAGGTGAGTCTGGCGCGCCATTAATCATTGATGCGGCAACACTAACAGGCGCTGCGCTTGTTGCTGTTGGTCAAGAGTACAATGCATTGTTCGGTCTTGATAAAGAGCTTGTACGTGACGTACAAGACTTTGCAGAGCAAGAAATGGAAGCTGCATGGCCATTACCACTTGAAAAATGGCATCAACAAAATTGCCCGTCGCCATATGCAGATACCGCAAATAGCCGTCCTCAAAAAGGTGGTGGTTACGGTGGTGCTTCTAATGCGGCTGGTTTCTTATCACGCTTTGTACCAAATGAAGGCAAAGGTTGGGTGCACATTGACCTTGCTGCTGCATTTAACATGGGTAGCACAAGCGAGTGGGCTGCAGGCGCAACAACACAAGGTATGCGTACCGTTGCAAGAACTTTACTAGAAAAAGCATAAGCAATTTACTTTTTCTGTAGCTAATTAAAAGCCCCTTAACTTTATCTAAGTTAAGGGGCTTTTTTGATCTAAAGGGGAATTTTACAAACTGATACAAGCTTTTTTGAGTAAATTAGTATAAAATCCCGCCCCACATTTTCTCATCCTGTGGTTAGTTTTTATTAAATTAGCTACACTAGAATGATCATTTCACACTGGGGTCTCTATTTATGTCAGATAAGTGCTATATCACTGCGCAGCAGCTTCTTGAAGATTCATTTCGTGTTGCGGCACAAGTTTATGAAGATGGTTTCCGTCCTGATTTCATCATTGGTATTTGGCGTGGTGGTGCTCCAATTGGTATCGCAGTTCAAGAATATTACGATTATAAAGGCATCGAAACTGACCATATCGCAGTGCGTACTTCTTCGTATTACGGTATTAACCAGCAATCTAAAGAAATTAAAGTTCACGGTTTGCATTACATCATCGAAAATGCCAATGCAGATAACTCATTACTAATCGTTGATGACGTGTTCGATTCTGGCCGCAGTATTTTTGCATTAAAAGAAAAGCTTTCTGAATTAATGCGCTTAAATCTACCACGTGATATTCGCGTTGCTTGCCCATACTACAAGCCAAAGAACTCAAAGGTAGACATGGTGCCAGACTACTTCATTCATGAGTCTGAAGAGTGGTTAGTGTTCCCTCATGAGCTTTCAGGCCTAACGCCAGACGAAATTATCGAAGGTAAGTCAGATTTAGCTAATATTCATGATTTACTTGTAGAAAAGTAAGTTTGAATACCCTTGCAGTTATGAGTGTGTCCTACACTTATAACTGCGCAAAACTATCGACGTAATCACTAAGCTTGTCGATATCTACTACTTGTAAACCTTGATTACTTCGCTGCACTAAGCCTTTTTCAACTAACTCTGTAACGACGCGTCTATATGCTCTTTCGGTGGTAGCAAAGCGCTCTGCTTCAGCATTGACGGTAGGGTAGGCACGCAGTAACGTTGGGTTGCTGTTTTCAGCTCTTAATAAGCAATCTTTAGCTATATTGTAGCTAAGAGGTAATAGCAGCTTATCTAAGTTTATTTTTTGGTTTTCTTGGAATTTAGCGGCAATTGTTTGCGCTGTGTACAAGCTTAACTCTGGCTTTTCTAACAGAAGGGCGCGCCAATGCTTGAGCTCTATTAGGTTATAGCTTACATCGCTAAAGCACGTAACTGTATAAATACACGGATAGTTATTCAGAGCTTCAATTTCACCTATCAGTGTGTTGTTACAATCAAGCTGGCCTAAAAGAAGGCGTCGGCCATTACCCACGTCATAGCTGAACGACACTGTGCCGCTTCTCACTAATACGAGTTTTGACAAGGGTTGATCTTGGTGGATCAGCACTTCTTTTTTAGCTTGTTGAAAACTGCTGCCAGCAAATGTCAGTAATTGGTCAACAAGATAGCTTGAAAAATGATATTGAAACATTAACGCCGCTCTTCGGACAATTGTCCTATTTATTACATCTTAATGACGTTAGCATTAAGATTCTAAGAATTTACGCTAACTTGCTAGTAAGGTGTTTCACGTTACTGATACCTTCATTTCCCGTGTAATGATTTTAAAGCCAAGGTTATTCTTAAGCTTTACAAGGTTTTTAGTAAGTTAGCTTTTTTATTTTATTGTCAAAATAGCACAGAGTGCGTCAAAAAAAATGACAAGCTCCAATGCTAACCTAAAGCCTAGGAGAGAACAATTGAGTTGGGAATATTTAGGCTATTTAGCGTCAGCACTGTTGGTTGCTTCTTTGACAATGAGCGATGTAGTAAAACTACGTTGGCTTAACTTAGCAGGGTGTATTGCATTTACCTTCTACGGATTAGCAATAGGAGCCGTGCCCGTTGCCTTCACTAATGGCTTACTGGCGTTTGTGAATATTTACCACATCGTTAAATTAAAGCGTCAGCAAAAAGCTGACGCCGAGTAATATTATTCCTCTTTTTTATATTTCAGCTCGCCCGCAATCCAAGTTTGCGTCACATTTATATCGTGGATCTCTGAGATTGGCGCTTTGTAATAGTCTTTATCAATCAAAATAAAGTCAGCCCATTTACCTTGCTCTAAACTGCCTACCTTAAACTCTTGATGTGCAGCATAAGCACCACCTAAAGTAAATGCACGCAAAGCTTCATCACGCGATAGCAGCTCTTGTGGCCGCCAGCCGCCTTCTGGTAATTGATTATGATCCATTCGGGTGATGGCCGAATATAAACCATCAAATGGGTTAGCAAGCTCCACTGGAAAGTCAGAACCCGCTGCAATCACTGAGCCTTGTGCTAAAAAGGTCTTCCAAGCATACGCCCCTTCAAGCTGTTTTTCAGTCAGGCGCTGCTCTGCCATATGCATATCAGAGGTTGCATGAACAGGCTGCATTGATGGAATAATTTTTAATGTTTTAAAACGAGGAATATCTTCAGGAGTCACAATTTGTGCATGTTCAATTCGGTTACGAAGTAAAATACCACCGGTTTTTTTGAACACATTTTCATAGGCATCGAGTACTACGTGATTGGCTTTATCACCAATTGCATGAGTGTTTGCACTAAAGCCGTGGGAAAAGCTTAGGTTAAATAGCTGCTCAAGCTTTTCTTGAGTTTCAAGCATTAAGCCATGATGATTTTTACGATCAGCGTACTCTTCAATGAGGGCTGCGCCTCGGCTTCCCAAAGCGCCATCCGCATACACTTTGACACTGCGAATCGACAGCATGTCATTCATGTCTTTATATTTACCCGCTTTGAGCATGGTTTCTAATTGAGGATCGGCAGCACTTAGCATGGCTACGATTCTGACAGGAAGAGTACTTTGCTCAGAGCGCTGCTTGTATACTTGCCACGTGTCGTAATCGATACCGGCATCATGGGTTGATGTGATGCCTAAACCTAGTAGATGTTTACCTGCATTATCTAAGGCTGTATTTATGCTGGCATGGCTTACTTTTGGTACATGCTGAGTAATAAGCGTTTCGGCTTTATCAATGAATACCCCTGAAGGTAAGCCAGAATCTAGCTTTAAAATTTCACCGCCAGCAGGAGAGGGAGTTTGTTTGGCAATACCTGCAAGTTCCATGGCTTTTGAGTTAACCCACACAGCATGACCATCAACGCGAGAAAGCACCACAGGTTTGTCTTTTACGTATTTGTCTAAATCAGCTGCAGTTGGAAACTCACCGCCAGGCCATTGCTCTTGGTTCCAACCGCGACCAATGATCCAACTTTGTTTATCTTTGGCAAACTCAGCCAGCATTTTGCCAACCTCATCTGCCGAGCGCGTATTCCTTACATCAAGTTGTGAAAGGTTATTTCCTAAACCAATCACATGGCCATGAGCATCGACTAAGCCTGGTAACAATGTGGCTTGCTTGCCATCAATTGCGGTGGCATCAGGGAAGCTATTTTTAATTGAGTCATTGCCTGTTTTTACGATTTTACCGTCTTTAAAAACCAGTGCAGAAAAGTGTTGGGTTTCGCCTTTATAGGTAGGCGTATAGCCATTTACATTATAAATAACAGTGGTGTTGGCAAAGCAGCTAAGTGAAGCTGTTGCGAGTAAGCTGATGATGAGTTTCATAATCTTCTAATAGTTTTTATTGATTTATGAAAACAGTATCAGAGTTGCAGTAAACTGCAACTCAGCAGAGATTAATAATTAACTATAACTCTTTATTTGCTCGCATAAATCTTAAACTCACTGAGGGATAATTTATTATCTTTATCACTGTCGTAATTTTTAAATCGCGACCACAGAGCTGGGTCTCTCGCAGACTCTGAGCGAGTCAGGTAACCATCGTCATTACGATCAAGTTGTTTAAATTTTTCACCAATACTATCTGCAGCAAAACTCATTGTGCTAAATGCACAACTTAAAACTAGGCTGGCAAAGGTTAATTTTGACATTACTTTAACTCTTGTTTGTTAAATAGTGTTTAAACTCAAGGAGCGAGATTTGTTGATCTTTATCTGTATCCCATTGCGCTATGCGTTTTTGCAAGTGCGGTTGCGATGACAGTTCCTGCTCAGATAAAAAGCCATTTTTATCTTTATCTAGGTGATCAAAGCGTTGTTTTACGTCCAATGCTAAGCTATTGAAGCTTATAGTAATTAAGGTGCATGGAGCAAGCCAGAAAATTCTCATAATTGCCTCCTAAATAAAAGTGCTTGCCATAATTTAACTCCCAAAATTTAAATCCGTTTACACATTCCCTCTGGGATTATGGCAAGCACTTTAAGCCGTTAAGGTTTGAATTTTTCAAACTCTTGTTCAGACAAAACCTGATCGCCGTTTTCATCCAGATCGGCAAATTGCTTAAGTAAGTTATCGTGTTTGGTTGCTTCAGTTAATGAAATCTCGCCATCGGCGTTTGTATCAAATTTAGCAAATCGAACATCCATTTGTGATGCTAAAACGGTGGCGCTGATAACTAAAAACATCAGCGAGAATGCAGCTAAAAGTTGTTTCATTACAATCTCCTATTGAATAAACGACTGAAACTCAGAAAATGAAATTTGGCCATTTTGATTACTATCAATTTGCGTAAAGTTGCCGTGCAACAAGGCATCTTCAGATGCTTCTGCCTCACTCAAAAAACCATTGCTGTCTTTATCTAGCTCGTTAAACGTTGTTTGCAAATCTAGTGCATAACTACTTACCGAGATGAGACTTATAAGCAGGATGGCTACCTGGGCCGTTACTTTCATTTTGTGTCCTAAATAACTAATTTGCTTAGTACTAATCAAAATCAGTGCCAATATTAAAAGTTATTAGTTATCAGGTGGTTATGGTTTTTGTGTGGATTTGAATGCGAAATAGTTACAGGGTGTTGTGTCTTTTTTGCAACGATTTTCAGGTGTTAAAAGTTTATCTATTTTATTTCAATGAGTTAGTTTGTTGCCAAATAGCAACTTTGTATCGGTTTTTGGGGGGAAATCAGTACTTTTTAAGGTCGGATTCAGCGAGTGTCTAAGTTTGTTCGCTAATAATCAGCATCTGCAATTATGTTGAGAGTGAATATGCAAAATACAGTAGCGATAAAAATAAAACAGTTACTCAATTGGCGACCTAGTCTTATTGGCCAGTTCGTCTGTAGCATTTTGCTGTCTTTACTACCGTTATCTTTGGTGGTGATTTTATTTTTAAATGCGCTCAATAAGCAGCTTGCAGTGACTCAAGAAATCGTCGGTGACAATTACGAGATTACTAAAGCATTTAACAACCTCAAACAAGACTTAAATAGCCTTGAACGAGCAACTCGACAAAACTGGGTGCTTAAAAGTGAATCCCTCGATAGCTTGATTGCCAACAAGTGGCAATCGTCATTGCAAAGTGTCGATGAGCTCATTTTCTTAAGCCCAACCGCTGATTATGTCTCGCAGTGGCGGCAATTGGCTGAGGTATTACAATTTGCGCATCAGCATTTATTAATAGAACAAAAGCAAGATGGTGAGCTGTTTGCACCCGCTAGTAAGCTTATCAGTGAGCAAACAAATTGGCTCAAAGAGCAAAATGAATTGCGCATCACAAAAAATCAGCAGCAATTAAAAGCGCTTCAAGCTTCATTTATTAATTGGTTAGTTGCGTTAATTCCACTCACGTTATTGGTCGGGGGCGGCTTTCTTTGGCGGATCAGCGGGCGGCTCAGAGAACTCACACATGTGATTGATAAACTTGGACAAGGTCACTGGCAGCAAAAAATTCAAGTTCGCGGCTCGTCAGAGTTAGTTGAATTAGGTAATAAATTAGAGTGGGTTCAAGCGCAGTTACATATGCTTGAGCAGCAAAAAGATACGTTTTTACGCCATGTGACACATGAATTAAAAACGCCCCTAGCTTCGATGGTTGAAGGCACAGACTTACTCGCAGATGAGATTGTTGGTCCTATCAATAGCGAGCAACAAGCCGTTCTTGAGCTAATAACGCAAAGTATGGTGCGACTCAGAGCCATGATTGAAAGCTTATTGAGTTACAACGCCATTCGCACCAGTAAGCAAAGCCTAAGCGAGCTTAACTTTAATTTGATGATGAACAAAATTGAGCGTCATTTTGAGCACCGATTATCAGCGCGTGACTTATCCATTGTGTGGGTGAATGAATTACCAAATAAAGCTTTGTTTATCTCAATTGAGCTACTTGAAATGGTGCTCATTCAGCTGACTTCAAATGCGCTAAAGTTTTCGCCAGAACATGAGTCAGTGACAATAAAAGCAAGCTTAAAGCAGGGACAGTTAATTTTGAGTGTCAGCGACTTAGGGGTAGGGATAGAGGATACAGAAAAAGCCGCTGTGTTTGGGGCTTTTTACCAAGGTAAGAATGCAAAACAACATACTGAAATGGGCAGCGGGCTTGGTTTAACCATAGTTAAAGAAACCGTTGAACAATTAAACGGTAAGCTCTCTATTACTGATAATGACCCACAAGGATGTGTATTTACAGCCATTTTACCAATTCAATTAACCCAAGGAGTTAACTGATATGGGCTTAGCGAATAAAGCCAGTTTTATGCTTGTTATAGGCACACTTTTTATAACAGGGTGCACGATCACGCAAAAGCATGTTGAGGCAGAGCAAGTAGAGCCGACAGCAGAAGTGAAACCTCAAGGGCAACCTAACCCCAAGCCTCGGCCGAAAAGTGAGCCGTTATACCCGCCTGCAAGTACAGTCATTGCTTGGCATGCTGCCAAGTGCGGTGGCTTTAAAGCAAGCTCTGATAAAGCAAATTATGTTGGTGAAAATGAGCTAAAGCGTCTGTTTGAATCGATTTGTTTACTCGGTGCTTCAGAGCCAGAAAAAGCTCTTAGTCAGCTTGAAAAAAGTGACCATGCTTTTTATTGGCCAGATGATATTAAGCAGTATCTATGGTTACAAAAGCAATATTTACGACAGAATTTAGCGGCAAAACAAGCTAAGCAAGCACTGAGTGATGAAATGGAAAAAACCTTATCGTCGCTTGCGACTATCGAACAACAACTTCTGCTACGTGAAGAGACCAAGGAGCAGTAACCATGAATGAAGTAACAAAACCACGGGTTTTATTAGTAGATGACGATGCGAGTTTATTAAAGTTACTAGCGATTAGAATTGAGTCTAAAGGCTATTTGGTAAGCACAGTCGAAAGTGGCATTGAGGCATTACAAACGTTAAAAAACCAAACCTATGATGCGGTGATCACTGACTTAAGAATGGATGAAATGGACGGCATGGCTCTACATCGCCAGTTACAAAGTCGTTACCCTTCAATGCCGGTGATTATGATGACAGCACATGGTTCGATACCTGATGCAGTGGAAGCGACGAAGCAAGGTATTTTTGCATTTATTACCAAACCAGTTGATAAAGATGAGCTGTTCGACAGCCTTGCTAAAGCTATTGAGATCCATGGTGTACACGGTGATGAAACACCGACACAAACAAATATTGTCACCCGTAGCGGCGCGATGTTGCATTTACTTGAGCAAGTTAAATTGCTTGGTCCAACGCAAGTGAATGTGTTGATCTCCGGTGCTAGCGGCACAGGTAAAGAGCTGCTTGCACAAGCGATACATCAACATAGCCATGTTAGTGATGGGCCATTTGTGGCAATTAACTGTGGCGCTGTGCCGGGGGAGCTTTTAGAGTCTGAATTGTTTGGGCATAAAAAAGGCGCGTTTACAGGCGCAGTCAAAGACCATCAAGGTTTGTTTCAACAAGCTCAAGGTGGGACCCTTTTTCTAGACGAAATTGGTGATATGCCGCTAAATTTACAGGTAAAACTACTGAGGGTTTTACAAGAGAAAACCATTCGCCCTGTGGGCTTTCAAGAAGAGATCCCAATTGATGTGCGGGTGGTGTCGGCGACTCATAAGAACCTCCCAGAGGCAATCAATAATCAGCAGTTCCGTGAAGATTTATATTACCGATTAAATGTGGTGAACTTAAAACTGCCTCCGCTTTGTGAACGCCGAGAAGATATTAGTTTGCTAGCACAGCATTTTGCAGGTCTAATTGCTAAACGTATGGGGCAAGAGCAAAAGCAGTTTGCCAATGATGCGATGCATGCTTTGGTGCGCTATGATTGGCCGGGTAATATCCGTCAATTACAAAATGTGATAGAGCAGGTAGTAGCCCTTACACCTGGTAAAGTGATAGCTGCTCAGTTAGTTGAGAGTGCATTAAATAGTAATGTTAGTATTGCTGAGCCACTTTCGTTAAATGATGCAAAAAAAGAATTTGAGCGAGATTATTTAATTAATACGCTGAAAATGTCAGCGGGTAATGTTGCCGAAGCCGCAAAGCTTGCGAAACGTAATCGCTCAGATTTTTATAAATTAATCAAAAAGCACAACATTAATGTTGAAAGCTTAATATAAGGAAAAACATGGCGCTTTTTTTAGTCTATCTGGGCGGTCGTATTCAAGGTTGCCACATTGAAATGCACGACGTTCGATTTGTCGTAGGCGATAGCATTGAGCAAACCTACTCAAAACTAAAAGCACAATGGGTGGGTGATAAAAGCAACGTACACATGGATAGCTACATGCAAATTCAGCACATTGATGGTTATCAGGTCGAAGTGGTTGATAGTGCGCATCACCAAGCCGAAAAACTATACTTTGTAAATTTAGGTGCTTACCGAGCTGATAGTCTTGCAGAGCAACATGATTTTGCATTGTATGTTGCCCGTAGCAGTGAAGAAGCAAAGCAACGCGCTAAAGAGTCTTTATTGGCGGGAATGACTCATCTTCATAAAGATGACTTACACGATGTAGACGATTGTTTTGCGATTGACTTGTTAGATAGCAACTTATCAATCAAATTAACGCCAAGCGGGCAAGCTCAAGCAATGAAACCCGATTGGTTTGGCTATCACGTGTTGTGATCTATTCTTGGTTATCGTTTTTACTGGCAACTTTAAAGGCGATAATCACCAATCCAAACAAGGCAAATGGCAGTGCAGCGAGTAAATACTCAACGGTATGGCTGTCTTGGTAGTTGGGCTGGAGTAGGAAGTGACCTGCAACACAAAGTAAAATAGCCACGAATAAAACGGGCAGTAAAATCAGTTCTTTTTTAGGTGAGTGTTTTTTCATTACAAGGCGTTATATTCCAAAGGTGCGCCATTGTAATGAGCTACCCTTAGTTAGGTCAAACGATATCAATCAGCAATAATACTTAATCAATTTGAGGGATTAAACCTGATGCTAGCAGCGTTAAAAATTTTTCATTTAGAACAACTAAATAGCAAAATTTTTGCCTTGCTATCAACGCGGTTTTCTTGCCTCAAAGTTGCTTACTTAATTAAGCTAATTGATATAGCTTGCTTTGTAGTTTGCTTTATATTGCGCTGTATCAACTTTTTTAGTGTCAGCTTTTACAGGCTGCTTTTTTGGAGCCACTGGTTTATCGGTTGCTTCATTATAGCTAAATAGCCCCATAATGAACTCAATCTCTTCACGTTGTAATCCAGAACGCATGATGCCCTCCAAAGAATAGTTTGCCTTTTGTATTACAAATATTACGTCCTGTAATCTGAATTATCGGTGAATAGCCAGTCATTAAACTGTAATCATATGTAACGCAAATATGCTTATTTAATAGGCAACTTCACAGTAAACACAACACCTGTGCCATCATCTAAATTTTCTGCCAATACTTTACCGTGATGGTAATCGCAAATAAGCCTTACAATATAAAGACCTAAACCTAAGTGGGGCTGCTGCTGGTGCTGCTGACTTCTCACCGAGACCATTGAGTCGAAAATGTGTTCAACTAAACCGTCAGGGAGCAAAGGCCCTTGGTTGCTGATTTTTAATAATGCATGCTGCTCTTGCTTGATTAAGCTGACTGAAATTGTGCTTTGCGGGGTTTTAAACTCAAGTGCGTTGTTGATGAGCTTATCGAGTAATTGGGCAATAAATTCTGGTGCGCCACTAACATTTAACGGCTCTTTACAAAGCGACAATGTAAATAGGCTTTCACCATAGGTTATTTGATAGCCCTGCATGCAGCCGGTGATCACCTTGGTCAGGTCAAACTCTTCTGCCTCGGCACTTTGAATACTTTGTTCAAGGCGCGTTGCTTCACTCATGGTGGTAATAATTTTACCTAACCGCTCAACCCCTTCACTGGCACGGTCGAGGTATTTTTGACTCAGTTCAGATTGCGGCTGCATTTGTAAATTTTCAAGCGATGAGCGCACAACAGCCACGGGCGTACGAAGTTCATGGGAGAGTCGTGATGACATATTTTCTAAGTAATCAGTATAACCACTTAAACGGCTAACAATGTTGGCAAAGCTGCGAGAAAGGTCGCCAATTTCGTCATTCGAATCGGCATAAGTAATTTTGCCGGTGATGCGCCCTTGGGCATCAATGGCTTGCTCGGCGTTGTCACGTAAGCGGCGAATACGGCTGGAAATTCTTGAAGCAAAAAAGAATAGCGTCACAGTGCCTACAAGCATCACTGCTAAAATGACATTAAAGAGCTTCTCTAACGATTTATTACGTAGGGTGCGCACGCCATTGGTGGTTTCTTCTGCGATTACTGCACCAATGACTTTATCTTGGATCCAAATAGGGTAAGCCGCCGATAAAATAACGGCTTTGTTATCTGGAGTTAAGCGCCATGATGATGCGGGTTTACCATTTAAAGCACTTGCTATGTGAGTACCTTGCATCGCTGCGACATCATGTAAGGTATCAATAAACTCATTTTCTGGGCGAGTTAAAATTTTATAGTAAAGTGGGTGTAAGTAATCTTGCTCAAAGCGTTGCCACCATGTTGTTGCAGGCTCCTCTTTTAGGCCGTCTGCCCAAACGCCATCGGCATGATGAATTGAGCCTGATTGTGCAAGTACACGATGATGGTTATCGACGACCCAAATTCGGCTGCCACTGTGGCCCATGCCTTTCAAAATACGGTTAATTTCCGGCGAAGGTACTAAAACAGAGCCGATATCATTGGGGTTTTGCAGGTTTGAGGTCGACATTAACTGAGGCTCAACTTTGTCTTCATCCCAATCTTCAATCGCAAAACCAAGCTTATTACCTAGCATCGAAAGCGGAAAACGCAGCTCTATGTTGTAACCCGTGTCGGTGCTTTTAAAATAGCCTTGGATTTTAGTGACCGGCTCTTGTGTTGCAGCATCAAAGGCATTAACCCAACCATCTTGGCGGGCGGCCACCACATAACGTTTAAATTCACCTTCAGGTGTTTTTAACATGATCTGTAAGTGATCGTTACGGGTAAAGCTAAGCACATTTTTAGCACGATAAACTAATGAGCTGTCAGTGACTTTAAATGCCGCATAAAGGTAGTTTTCGTACTTGCCTACCATGTGATCAAAACTTAGATCACTTTCTTGGTGCTCATTGCTTAGCCCCTGTAGGTAGCGTTTGTCATAATGCCAAAATAAGCTTTGATACGGTTGCCATTCCGACAATTTACCATCAAGTTGAATCGGGTTATTTAGGTTATAGGCATATAAATCTCGGCCTTTTACAACTTGATCTAAAAAGTTGGTTTGCGAGTCAAACAAAGCGGGGCGCTCATGTAATGCGGTTGCGAGTGCGCGGGTGGTGCCTACTAAGGTTTTTTCTTGCCCTTGTCTTAAGAACTTTTCCATTTCCCACACATATTCATAGCCAAGCCAAGGCAATAAAAATAAAAAGCAGGATAAGAAAATAAACTTTGTTCTAAGCCCCAAACGCAGCATTAAGCTTGCTCCCAGCGATAACCCATACCGTAAACGGTATCAATGCAGTCAAATGCATCATCTAAAGCAATAAACTTTTTACGAATGCGTTTTACATGAGAGGTAATGGTGCTGTCATCAACATAAATTTTCGCATCACTCATTAATTCGTTGCGGCTTTTTACATGGCCTGGACGCTGTGCAAGTGAATGTACCATCCAAAATTCTGTCACAGTTAAATCAACCAGTTGCTCTTGCCAAAAAACCTGCATGCGCTGAGTATCTAACTTTAACGGGCCGCGATGTAAAAGAGCGGTTTGATCGGCGGGTTGATCGAAGGCATCAAGGCGTCTAAACAAGGCACCAATACGAGCAGCAAGATGCGCCATACTGATGTCTTTGGTTAAGTAATCGTCAGCACCCATGCGCAGGCCACATACGGTATCAATTTCGCTATCGCGGGCGGTTAAAAATATAATCGGTAAGGTTTTAGATAGACTGCGTAATGTTTGGCAAAGTAAAAAACCACCATCTACTTCATGGCCAAGGCCAATATCAACAATGGCTAAATCTGGTAAAGATTGACTAAATGCCAGTTCAGCACTGGCTCTGTCAGCAAAGCCTACAACCTGATAGCCCTGAGCGCTGAGCATTTCTGTGTAGTTTTCGCGGATTGCTGTTTCATCTTCAACGATTGCTATTTTCTTCATTGTTAATACTTACTTAAATTCTTTCTATAGCGAACTATACCTAATTTTTTGCCTTGCGTACTGGCAAAAACGCGATTGCCATTTTTCTGCCACAATTGCTCAGCAGTTTGCCTTTTTTGATCCCCTTTATTGCCATTTCGACTTGTTTTAATAGCTCCATACCAAGTTCGCAACACCAACCAATGTTGCCAAGCAATTAAGTAGAAAAAGGATTAAACCATGAAAAAATTAATTATTGCCGCTGTTATTACGTCTGCTGTATCTGTAGCCCCTTTTGCAGACGCCGCGAGTCAAGCTAAACAAGAAACACCAAAAGAAACTGCCATTGGCTTAGGTGCTGGTGCCGTTGTTGGCGGCCTAGTCGGCGGCCCAGTGGGGGCATTTATTGGCGCGTTTGCAGGTGGCTTAATTGGCGAAAAAGAAGCGGCAGACAACACCATTGATGAACAAGCACACGCATTAGTTGTAATGAAAGAGCAAACCGCTGATTACCAACAAGTAATTGCCGATAACGCAGCCTTAAGTGAGCAGCTTGAATTATTAGCTGACGAAAAAGAGCAGTTACTACAAGCTCAATTAAACACCTTATTGGCCATGACGGTACAGTTTAAAACTGGCTCTAGCGAAATTGCCCCACACTTTGCTAACCAGCTCAATAAAGTCGCACAGTTACTTATTGCTCAGCCAAATCTGGCTATCGACTTAAATGGCTTTGCAGATCAGCGTGGTGATGAGTTGGCTAATTTAATGCTCTCAAAACAGCGCGTAAATGCAGTGCAAAGCTACTTAATTAAACAAGGTGTGCCTCATACGCGCTTAACCGCTACCGCCTTTGGTGAGCAGCAAAGTGTTGCCGATTCAAATAACTACGAAGACAACGTGTTTGACCGCCGCGTAACCTTAACGACACGCCCTGTTTCACAAAGCAGCTTACGCACAGCACAAAGTAACCACTAATTCATCGGTCGATGGAGTGACATATTATGTTGAGTAACCGTACCAAAAGGCTCCTTTTTGGGAGCCTTTTTATCCTCTTATTAGGTTATGCTGTTAACCCTGCATTTGCAGCCAATGCCAGTGCCGAGCTGCGTTTTTATGATGACTCAAATAGCCAAGTGTCGTCGGGCTTATTAGTGAAAAACGATGTCACTATGACGCTCACTGGGCTTATTAATCATGTTGTTGTTAAACAGCGTTATCAAAACCCGCACCCGTTTGCCGTTAATGCCCGTTATGTGTTTCCGTTACCTGATGAAAGCGCAGTTCATGCCATGCAAATGCAAATTGGTGAGCGCATTATCACCGGTAACATTGCCCTTAAACAGCAGGCAGAACAGCAATTTGAGCAAGCCCAAAAACAGGGTAAACGCGCCGCTTTAGTACGTCAGCAACGCGCGAACATTTTCTCTACTGATGTAGCAAACCTTGGAGCAGGGGAAGAGATTGAAATTACCTTGCAATACCAAGAGATAATCGGTTTTCGAGATGGTGTGTTTTCACTGCGTTTTCCAACCACTATTACGCCGCGCTACGAACCTTTAACGGCAGAACTGCAGCAAAAAGTGAATCTAGAAACAAAAGACACAGAACAACAGAACGACGCAACAGCTAACACAGCGCAAGTGGCATCAGCGTGGCTAAAGCCTGTTTTTCATCGTGCACAAAGCCAAGAGTCTGATGCGAGCCTAAACCTTGCTATTTCGATGGATATTGGCCTTGAACTCAGTGATATCAACGCTAATTTAGCGGGCATGCAAATCGATAATCCAAGTTTTGGTCGGTACCAGTTATCACTTAATCGTGATGTTCCGATGGATAGAGACTTTGAGCTGACATTTAAACCCCTTGATAAAGCCCACTCTCAGGCTGCATTTTTTACCGAAACAGTAGCAGGGCAAGAATATGGTTTACTGATGTTAGTACCGCCTAGCGATCACTTTACTTCGCAAGCTCGTCTGCCTCGTGAAATGGTGTTTGTTGTTGATACCTCTGGCTCAATGCATGGCCAATCAATGGAGCAGGCTAAACAAGCCTTGTTTTATGCCCTTTCGTTATTGGATGAAAATGACAGTTTTAACATCATAGGCTTTGATAACGAAGTGTCGGTATTAAGTGACACGCCAATGATTGCCAATGACTTTAACATTCGCCGTGCAGAGCGCTTTATTTATGGCTTACAAGCCGATGGCGGCACCGAAATAGCAAAAGCACTGACTCAGGTACTTGATGGTAAACAGCATGATGGCTTTGTACGCCAAGTGGTGTTTTTAACCGATGGCAGTGTGGGTAACGAAACGCAGCTATTTAAACAAATTCAAGCAGATTTAGGTGACAGCCGACTCTTTACCGTCGGTATTGGTAGCGCACCTAATAGCTTTTTTATGACCAGAGCTGCTGATATTGGCCGCGGTACATTCACTTTTATAAGTAGCACCAGCCAAGTACAGCCAAAAATGCAGCTACTATTTGATAAGCTGGCGCATCCCGCGGTTAAAGAGCTTGCACTTGAAGGTGATAAAGCAGTCCTTGAGTATTGGCCATCGCCATTACCTGATTTGTATTTTTCAGAGCCGGTTTTGGTTGCCATAAAGCTTGATGGCAGTCAGCACTTAACATTAAAGGGGCAAACAAACACAGGGCCAATGACGATTAATTTAGCAACGGCCAATGCTGCAAACGGCGAAGGTATCGCTAGACTCTGGGCAAGACAAAAAATTAAGTCACTACTGCTTTATAATGAAAAGGATGCGGTACGCGCAGAAGTCGAGACATTAGCACTTCAGCATCATTTACTTAGCCCTTTTACAGCCTTTATTGCAGTTGATAACTATGCGGATAATGAGATTGCAGAGCGTTCAATGCAAGTACGCAACAAACTTCCTAACGGCATGACGCTACCGCAAACCGACGGACAAAGCCGGGTGTTTATGTTACTAGGATTGTTGCTGCTTTCATTCTCGTGGTTATGGCAATGGCGACGCTAAAAAAAGCGCTGCCAGTTTGCAGCGCCTTACTTGGCATCGCATTGTTTGTGAATGGTGGCTATATGCAGGCGAAAGCTTGGCTGGCTCAGGCTCTGATTGAATCTGCTTGGCAGCAAGCTTTGCAAAGTCCTAATCAGCAAGTGAGGCCTTGGTTTTACGCCGATGGTTATGTCACTGCACACATAGAATGGCCAAGCCAGCAGCAAGAATTGACTGTACTTGCTGGTGCATCGGGGCGAAACCTCGCGTTTGCCCCCGGGCATTTTTTGCCAAGCGGTGAACTTGGCAGCACAAATGGGGTGTTGATTGCGGGTCACAATGACACCCACTTTGCATTTCTAAGACATGTCAAAGTGGGTGAGCAATTCAGTATGCAATTGCAAAATGGCCAAATTGAACACTATCAAGTTCGCAGCATTGATGTTATTCATCAAAGCGAACAAGGATTTTTAGCACAATCAGGCCTTTATTTATTAACCTGTTACCCTTTTGACTCGTTAGCTTCTGGGACTGAGTTTAGGCTATTGGTGTCGGCTGATAAATTATCGTCTACGTCAACTTTCAGTTCTTGATGACGTTGGCTAACAATAACACCGGCAAATACCACCGCAATACTCACCCATTGCCAAAGTGTCAGAACTTCGCCAAGTAAAATGGCAGACAAAATCAACGCAAAAATTGGAATGAGGTTTGAGTAAGCGGCAGCGGTTAATACCGACACCTTACTGATGGCGTAATTGTACATGCCATAGCCGCCTAAAGTGACACATGAGCCTAAATATAAAATGCTCAGTAGGGCACTTAAATCGTGCTGGTTTTCGCTGGGTAGTTCGATAAATAATAAAAAAGGTGCAAAGAATAAGCTACCACTAAATCCTTGTATTGCTATTAAGGTTAGCGGTGAGTAACGTGCGACTAAGTGTTTTACGCTCACGGTATAAAACGCCGCGCATACCATTGCCATCAATTCTAAAAAGTTACCAAGCAGTGGGTTAGGGGCTTGCTCAGTGCTTGGTGATAAAAGCGTTAATAAAATACTGCCGCCAATACATAAGGTAAAACCAACGACAATGGCTTTACTTATGTACTCTTTTAATATTAAGAACGCCAAAATAGCGACGATAATTGGTAAACAAGAGACTATTACCCCAGCTTGCGATGCTGAAGTGTATTCAAGGGCATGCCCTTCAAATAAATAATAAAAGCAAGGCTCAGCCAGTGACATACCAATTAAGTACTTCCAGTCACCTGGTTTGAACTCAAAGCGAATTATATAGCGCCATAAACATAAGCTAATCAATAACGTGGTTAGCATTCTTAAAAAAATCACTAACACAGGATCATAAACATTGATTGCATGCTTTAAAGCAATGTAAGAGCTACCCCATAAAAAGGTCGCAATAATTAAGCATAAACTGGCTGGCATAGGTGTCGCTATTGAGTAAAAAAACGAGAGCGCGATCCTAGCATGAATTTTTTTAACTTGTTCAAAAACTGTTAGCTGGTATAAATATACCCAAACTACCTCAATATGCAGAATATAAGAATCAAATGCAAAGGCCACACGTCGTTGTTGTAAAGCTGGGCACAAGCGTGCTGACAGGCGGTACCGACAAATTAGATAAAGCACACATGGTTGAACTTGTTCGCCAATGTTGTGAATTAAAAAAACAGGGTTATCAGGTTGTTTTAGTATCAAGCGGCGCGGTTGCTGCAGGTCGCGAGCAACTCATTACCCCCTGTGGTCGCTCTTTGATTGAAAAACAAATGCTTGCCGCAATTGGCCAAGGGCAGCTTATTCATATTTGGCAGAGTCTGTTTGCTTTGTATGGTGTGAATGTAGGGCAAATGCTACTGACCCGCGCCGATGTAGAAGACCGTGAACGTTACTTAAATGCTCGCGATACTTTAAATGCACTACTCGCTCACAATGTGGTGCCAATTATCAACGAGAACGACGCTGTAGCCACCGCCGAAATTAAAGTGGGTGATAACGATAACTTATCTGCTTTAGTCGCAATATTAGCGAATGCTGAAAAGCTGTTATTGTTAACTGACCAAGAAGGCTTATTTACAGGCGATCCTCGCTCTGATGCCAATGCAACACTTATCAATGAAGTTGAGCATATTAATGATGAGCTTAGAGAGCTCGCTGGTGGCAGTGGCACCACCCTAGGTACCGGTGGTATGGCAACCAAACTGCAAGCAGCCGATATTGCACGTCGCGCCGGTGTTGAGGTAATTATTGCCAAAGGCGCAGGCAAAAATGTGATTTTAAATTGCATGGCCGACAAGCTCCCTGGTACACGCTTTTTAAAACTCACCGCACCAAAAGATGGCCGCAAAAAATGGTTACTTGCAGGGCCTAAAAGCACGGGGCAATTAGTGATTGATGATGGCGCAAGCCTTGCGCTTAGAGAACGTGGCGCAAGCTTACTGGCAAAAGGCGTAAAGACTGTGAAAGGGCAGTTTGAGCGTGGTGATGTGATTGAAGTGGTGACCTGCCAAGGGCAATGTATTGCTAAAGGCCTTGTTAACTTTAACCATCAAGAAATTGATCAAATTAAAGGCTGTCATTCATCGCAAATAACTGAGTTGCTTGTATTTGCACCAAGCAGTGAAGTCATTCACCGAGATGATATGATTTTGTTATAGTTTTTTAGTAATTCTAGCAAACTTAACTAAACTAAAGTTATGTTTTATTTTGGGGGCTTCTAAATGGCTTCTAATGCTTGCGGGCATGACTGGGTAGTCACTATAACGCAACAGGAAGAAGAGCCTGAGTTAGACAGTGCACTGATAAATGCTGTTGCTGAATTAGGTGAGTTTACACGTTTTGCAATCTATATTAATAAAACCTTTAATATTGGTCTTCCCGCACGGCTGTTAAATAAGAACACAGCCATTGAGGAGCTTAGCGAGCAAGAAGTCCTAGACTTATTGGCAAAAGTCAGTCGCAATAAAATTCGGATTAGCCGTGATTGTGGGGTGATATCGACATATGTGCCAATTTATTACACTGGCAATGTCGTCGGTATACTTGTTGTTGAATCTGATAAAGAGTTAACCGAGCGCTGCAGTATGCTAGCTATTTATATGCTGAATATCTATGCGAATCAGCTCTCTTTATTACATAAATCACAGCAGGATCCACTTACTGAACTTCTTAACAGGCAAACATTTGATAAAAAAGTGATTGAGATAGCTGCCAATACAGCGGTCGAGCATGACTCTAAGCAGTGTCATTGGTTCCTTGCTATGGTCGATATTGATCATTTTAAACGTGTTAATGATAACTATGGTCATGTAATTGGTGATGAGGTTATTTTACTTGTGGCACAGCTTTTAAAAAATAACTTTCGTATTGAAGATTACGTTTTTCGCTACGGCGGCGAAGAGTTTTCTGTGTTATTTCAAGCAAGTGACGAGTTAGATGCACGAAATGCACTTAATCGTTTTCGCTCCTGTGTTGCCCAATACCCATTTCCTCAAGTAGGCAACTTAACAGTGAGTAGTGGTTTTATGCCAATCTACGAGTTTGAAATGGTTGCCAGCCTTGTGCAAAAAGCCGATCAGGCCTTATACCATTCTAAAAACAGCGGTCGTAATTGTGTCACTGCCTATTCCGAACTAGATATTCAACAAAGCCAACCTCAAGATGATTCAATTGAGCTGTTTTAAGGTGTTGCAGCGCGCTTAGCTGTGTTAAAATTGCCCACTATTTTTTTGAACCCTATGAGAAGGTAAGATGAAGTTTGTTCGTTGGTTGTTAGGCCGCATCATTTTGTTTTTTGATTTTGTATTCACGCCACGTAGTAAAAAGCGCCCAGCAGCAGAGCAAGCCGCGCTTGATTCAGTGACATCACAATTTAAACTATATCAATTTAAAGCCTGTCCATTTTGCGTGAAAGTACGCCGTGCCATTAAACGTCAAGGCCTTTCAGTTGAAACCCGTGATGCCAAAGATAACGAGCAATTTCGCCAGGAGCTATTAGAGCAGGGCGGAAAAGTAAAAGTTCCTTGTTTACGCATTGAAGAAAACGGCCAAGTGACTTGGTTGTATGAATCAAACGATATCATTGCTTATTTAGATAAAGTCGCGGCATAAAGCGGCTTTTCACTTCGATTATGGCCCGTGCTGTGCTAGCATTTGGGCAAATTTTTTAATTGTCTTTTGAGAGATATAACCATGACAATTCGCACCCGTGTTGCTCCGTCACCGACTGGCGACCCGCACCTAGGTACTGCATATATCGCATTATTTAACTACTGTTTTGCTAAGCAGCAAGGCGGTGAGTTTGTGTTACGTATTGAAGATACAGACCAAGTTCGTAGTACGCCAGAATCAGAGCAAGCTATTATGGATAGCTTACAATGGTTAGGCTTAAACTGGGATCACGGTCCAGATGTAGGCGGTGAGTTTGGCCCATACCGCCAATCTGAGCGTAGCGATTTATATAAGAAATTCGCGCATCAGTTAGTTGAACAGGGTAAAGCTTTTTACTGTTTTGCTACGAGCGAAGAACTAGACCAAATGCGTGAAGAGCAAATGGCCGAAGGTCTACGCCCTAAATACGATGGTCGTGGTTTAAATCTTTCTGAAGATGAAATTAAAGCAAACCTTGAAGCGGGTAAGCCTTACGTAATTCGTATGAAGATCCCAAGCGAAGGCACGTTTAAGTTTAACGACTACCTACGTGGCGAAATTGAGATCCCATGGGAAAATGTAGACATGCAAGTGCTACTTAAAGCAGATGGTTTCCCAACTTACTTCCTTGCCAACGTTGTTGATGATCATCACATGCAAATTAGCCACATTTTCCGTGGTGAAGAGTGGATCAATTCAGCGCCTAAGCTATTAAAATTATATGAAGACTTCGGTTGGGAAGCGCCAGTACTAGGTCACTTACCGTTACTGCGTAACCCAGATAAGTCAAAATTATCGAAGCGTAAAAACCCAACTTCAATCAACTACTATAAAGAAATGGGTTACCTTCCAGAGGCACTATTAAACTATTTAGGCCGTATGGGTTGGTCAATGCCAGACGAGCGTGAAAAGTTCACCTTAGCAGAGATGATTGAACACTTTGATATGAAACGAGTGTCGCTTGGCGGCCCAATTTTCGATATCGATAAGCTTAGTTGGTTAAACGGTATGTGGATCCGTGAAAACTTATCTGATGCAGAGCTAATGCAGCGTTTTGTTGATTGGAAATTTAATACCGAGCTATTCGCTAAAGTATTGCCAGAAGCTAAAACACGTATTAATACGCTTTCTGACATGGTTGACCTTGCGGGCCACTTTGTAGGTGGTATTCCAAGTTATGATCCTGCGCTATTAACAGCAGGTAAAGCTGATGAAGATGTAATCCGTCAAGCATTACAGTTCTTCATCTGGCAATTAGAAGGTTTACGTAGTTGGGAAAAACCAGCGATTTTTGCTATCGCAAAAGAAGTGGCGACTTTCCATGAGTTGAAGATTAAAGACTTCCTAGAGCCAATCTTTGTGGCTATCACAGGTAAGACATCTTCAACATCAGTACTTGATGCGATGGAAATTTTAGGCTCTGACTTATCGCGTGCTCGTTTACGTGTTGCTTTAGCACATCTTGGTGTGTCTAAAAAGCAAGCGAAAAAAATTGAGCGTGCATACCGCGATTATCCGCAAGCTTAATCATCCTTTAGTTTTATAAACCGAGCTTTATGCTCGGTTTTTTTATATTTAAATCAAAGTTACCCCAGATTTAACTTGTAAATAGGGACTGCTCTAATAGTATTAAACATGCACAATTTATCACTTGTATGAATATCTTAAGAAAGCAGTATAAGGTGACTGCAAGCGAGGGATTTTTGAAGCTAAGGCAAATGCTTTAGTCAGTTTTCAAGGAGAAAGTGATGTTTAAATACATACTGGCCTGCGTGGCCATTTTAGGCTTAAGTTTACCAAGTGTCGCTGCTGATAAACCCAATGTACTTGTTATTTGGGGCGATGATGTTGGTATGTGGAATATTAGTGCTTACCATCGAGGTATGATGGGAGGCAGTACACCTAACATTGATAGCATTGCGAATGATGGCATGATATTTATGGATCATTACGCACAGGCCTCGTGCACTGCTGGCCGCGCTGCATTTATTACTGGTCAGTATCCTATGCGTACAGGTCTCAGTACAGTAGGTCTTCCTGGCGCACCACAAGGTTTGCAAGAGAAAGATCCAACCTTAGCAACCATGCTCAAATCAAAAGGTTACGTTACAGGCCAATTCGGTAAAAATCACTTAGGTGATCGTGATGAACACTTACCTACAAATCATGGCTTTGATGAATTTTTTGGTATCTTATATCACCTCAATGCAGGTGAGTATCCAGAGCAGCAAGATTATCCTCAAGACACTAAAACGCAAGAAAAGTTAGGCTTAAAAATGCGTGGAGTCATTCATTCAAAAGCGCTTGGAAATGGCAAACAAGAGATTAAAGATCTTGGCCCATTTGGGAAAGAGCGTCAGCGTAATTTAGACCAAGAAGTACTTGTAGAGTCAAAACGCTTTATTCGTGATGCAGTAAAACAGAATAAACCTTTTTTCGTTTGGCATAACACAACTCGAATGCATTACCAAACTAACCTTAATAAAGCTTATGACGGTAAAACTGGCTTTGGTCTATATGCTGATGGTATGGCCGAAATGGATGATGATGTAGGTGAGTTACTTAACTTACTTGATGAACTTAAAGTCGCTGATAACACAATAGTGATGTTTTCTACCGACAACGGTGCCGCATCAAACTCATGGCCAGATGGTGGTAATCAGCCATTTCATGGTGAAAAAGGCGTTGGTGGCTGGGAAGGTGGCTTCAGAGTACCTATGGTTGTTAAATGGCCGGACCAATTCCTAAAGGTGTGAGCACAGGTGAGTTCATGACAATGGAAGATTGGATGCCAACGATTATGTCGTGGGTTGGCGATAAAGATTTAAAAGCTAATTTATTAAAAGGTACCAAAATCAATGGTCAAAAGTATAAGGTTCATTTAGATGGTTTCGATCAAAGTGATATCTTACTGAACAATGGTAAAACAAAGCGTAAAGAGTTCTATTACTTCACCGAAACGACCTTTCATGGAATGCGTTACGGTGACTGGAAATTAATTTTTACAGAACAAAATCATTGGTTTAGGTCTACACAGCAAGCTCTTACTTCACCTTACATTATTAACTTAAAAATGGATCCATTTGAGCGTTTCATTGATGCTAGGGGGTATGATGAGTGGGCTGAAAACCGTAGTTGGATTTTAGGCCCTGCAGGTAATCAAATTGCAGAGTTTGTAAATACCTTTAAGGCATTTCCGCCTAGTCAAGAGAGTATGTCAGTACAAGTGGGTAGTGTTGCTGAAATGATTTCACAGCAAGCGTTAAACCGCTAAAAAACGATAGGCTTTACCAGAACACAATGTTGCAAAATGACAGTTTTGCTCATCGCTGGTAAAGCCTTTACTGCTTCGAATTTGAAAACCATGAGCCAGCTCAAGTTATAGTTGCATAAGAATTATGCGATTTACCACTGCATAATCATAATCAATTGATTAATAAATCAATTTTATCTTCATTTCTTACCTAAATAAAATATGCTACTTCTATTTTGTATTCAGAGATATTGTATATAGAAACGCTATATTAGCCCACCTTTGGTAACTTTAATGTTAACGATGTGTACAAAACGCTACACGAATGTACGTCATTTTTGATTCTCCCTGTGGTTATATTGTTACTACAAGCGTTGAAATGGAAATTCAAAAAGCTTGAATAACTATTCAAACTAACTATCCAGGGGATACTTTATGAAAGTCAAAACACTTTCGATCGCTGTTGCTGCAGCTCTCTATAGTGCTAGTGCTGCACATGCAGCCGGTGTTGAGAACAATCAAGTTAAGCACCAATTAAAAGCACCAAATATTACATTTGAAGAAGTGAAAGCATTTTCCAAAGAGTTCGAGCAAGGTAACTCTTCAAGCATGCTACAAAACGATGGTTTAAATGTTCAATTAAATAGCCAAGCAAGCAAATTTAAAGAAGAAGGTCTGGGTGGCGAACATATTTATATTATTCGTTTACGTGATAACTCTGTTGCTCTTGAAGCTAGAGACTTAACTTCGTCTTTATCAAAATCTATGCAAGCTCAAGGTATTACCAAAGTTTTTGAAAAAGGTCAGGCTGCAATTTCAGCCGTTACAGAATATCAAAACAAGCTTTATTCGAAACAACGTGCTGTTATGCAAAACGTAACGGCAGTTACAGGGCGTACAGAGATGCGCCGTCAATTCACTAAAGCGCTAAATGGTTTCTCTGTAAAAATGACAGAGCAAGAGGCATTACAGGTCGCTTCGCTTGGCTCTGTTGTATCAGTAATGCGTTCTAAAAATTATGATTTACTTTCAGATGAAGGCCCTAAGCACATCGGTGCTGATCAAATTTGGGATGGAACAAGTGTTCCAAGTGGGATCAAGGGCAAAGGTGAAGGCCAAATCATAGGTATTATTGATACAGGTATTAACTCAGATCACCCGTCATTTGCAGCTGTGGGTGCTGATGGTTATGAGCATGAAAACCCATTTGGTGCGGGCGTTTATGTTGGTGACTGTGTTGAAGAGCCAGAAGAGATTCAATGTAATAACAAACTAATTGGTGTACGTTCTTACGATGTGATCACAGATGCGTTTGATGCCATGATCCCAGGCTGGCCGGCGATTGGTGAAGATTATCAAGGTCATGGTTCGCATGTTGCGTCAACTGCGGCAGGTAACGTAGTCAAAGACGTTCCATATATGCTACCTAGTTTTGGTGAAAATACTGATGGCAATATCTTGAAAGAGGGTTTATTCCCTGAAATCTCAGGTGTTGCACCGCATGCAAATATTATTTCTTATCAAGTATGTTACCCATCAAGTGAAGAATACGCAGGTTGTCCTGGTGAAGCGCTTGTAGCAGGTATTGAAGATGCAATTTCTGATGGGGTTGATGTAATCAACTTCTCAATTGGTGGAGCCGACTCAAACGTTTGGGCCGATCCAGTACAACTTGCATTCTTAGCAGCGCGTGAAGCGGGCATCAACGTTGCCGCGGCAGCAGGTAACAGCGGTCAGGGGTGTGGCGCTGCTGAATGTTTTGGCTATTTAGATAACTCGTCGCCGTGGCTTGCGCAAGTTGCAGCAACAACACATGGCCGTACTGTTGTCGTTGAAACTGCTGTTGAATATGCGGGCTTTGCTGATGAAACGATGGGTTCTGAAGTACCAAGTTGGTCAGATATGGGGTTAGTTGGCGGTGCCATTAATAGCGAAGAAATTACCGGCGTTGTTGTCTGGGCTAAAGACTATGAAGACGTCAATGGCTTTAAAGACTCTGATGGATACTGTACTGCCGATTATCCTGAAAATACGTTTAATTTCTACAAAGATGGGACAGAAATAGCTGGTGCGGCTGATGGCAGCACGAATGTTATTGTAATCTGTCAACGTCACTCAGCTACAGATACAGCTGCCAATGCCCGTACTGCAAAAGTAGATCATGTAAAAGCCGGTGGCGCTGATGGTTTCATTATGTTCAACCGTGACAGTGATCAAGCTACAGTACCTGAGGCTTACTCATTACCAGGCGTTCATTTTACCTATGATCAATGGAATGGTGTGTGGCCCGATGACGGTTTAGAAGATTGGGTTGATAGCACATCAGAGAAAGGTCATATGATCACTATTAAGCCAACAGTGATTGAGCGCCGTGTTGATGCTGAAGATGCTGATTGGTTAGCAACCTTCTCATCGCGTGGTCCATCTTATTCGAATGTTGAAGTACTAGCTCCAACACTTGCAGCTCCTGGTGTTGATATTTATGCGGCATACTCTGATGAGCATCCTTTTGTGGCACCACATGGTCAAGATTATGCAGCGATTAGCGGCACGTCTATGGCATCACCTCATGTTGCCGGTGCAATGGCATTACTGCGTCAGATTCATCCTGAGTGGAGTGCAGCCGAGATTCAATCTGCACTATCAATGACTGCCGAAAACGTAGTTAAGTACCATCGTTTAAACAGTGAAAATGATGTTGTTGCTGATGCTAAAATTTACCGTGCTGGTGCAGGTCGAATCAATGTTGCATTAGCAGCTGAAGCTGGTTTTGTTATGGACGAAACAGCCGACAACTTCTTAGCGGCTGATCCATATAATGGCGGTACACCTCACAAACTTAACTTACCAAATTTGGTTAACTTTTCTTGTGCACCAGAGTGTCAATGGGTTCGAACTATCAAAGCAACAGAAGATGGAACCTGGACTGTAAGCCATGAAGATGTTGAAAACTGGGCATTTGATGTTAATTCACAAACCGCTCAAAATGGTGTGAATATTGATATCTTCCCGAAAACTTTCTCACTGAAAAAAGGTGAAACGCAAACAATCATTGTTAAAGCATCAATCATGGATACCCAAGATTGGTTTAGTAACTCAGAAGTTGAGCTTCATACCAACCTTGTGTTCCAAGCTGAAGAAGCTGGTATCCCAGATGCACATTGGCCAGTAGCGTTTAAATATGACCGCGGTAATTTACCATCTTCATTAGAAACAACTGCTCATTCAAATGTAGGCACTTATGTTGCTAAAGGTATTGTATTACCGAGTGTTGAAGCACCTGTTGCACGCGCATATGAGCCGGTTAAAGCAGATATCACGACAGTAACTTTGCCAAAAGATGATGAGCGTACTTTCCCGTGGGCCATGAATCGAACAGAAGAAGTTGATGCTAGTGATATTCTAGATGAAGCAACATTTACTAAGTTTGTTACTGTGCCTGCGAACGCAAAACGTTTTATTGCTGAAAGCGTAGGTGTTGAATCCGAGTTAGAAGGTACTTTAAAAGTCGGTAATGCTATCGTCTATGTAGGTAAAGATTATAACGGTGATGGTATTGTTCAGCCGCAAGACGAGATCTTATGTGTATCTAACCATATCATTTACAATAACTTCTGTAATATTAACAACCCAGAAGAAGGTGAATACTGGGTTGTAATTTACAACTCAAATGAATCATCGGTTGGTGCGTTAGAAGAAACCTTTAAACTTGCCACAGCCGTTGTGTCTGACCAAGAGGCGTCAGGAATGACAGCCAGTCTTCCTAGCAGTGATGGTCAAAACACTGTTGAAATGACTGTTAATTGGGATATGGAATTTGATTCAGACAGCGTTTACTACTCTTTGCTTGATGTGGGCACATCAGCCGTAAATCATGGCAATCTAGGCTCTATTCCATTTAAGCTTAACCGTGGCAATGATGTTGCTCATCTTGATGCGCCATATACAGGTGCAAAAGTGGGCGATATGGTGCCTTACACATTTGAAGTATTAGCGAATAACTCAGGTATAGATCGTGAGTTCTCACTAGAACTTGATATTCCTGCTGGTCTTGATATCAAAGCAGAAAATGTAATGGTTTCAACAGCATCTGAAATCAACGTTGAAATTGCTGATGGTAAAGTTATTGTAACGGGCACACAAGCGGATACCCGAGATGTAGAGCCAGATTACATCGTCACTGATAACATCACTGATGAAATGTGTCGTACACCTGATTTTGGTAACTCAAACCCAGGCGGTTATGTCGACTTATCTGAGTTTGGCATTATGCCTATGCTTTCAGGCTTCGATGAAAGTAATCTATATAATTCACGAAGTGGTTATTCGTTACCAATAGCAAGCTTTTACAATGGTGCATTTGACACATTCAGTCTGTATAACAATGCTGATAATACAAATATCCAAAACTCGATAATTCAAATTCGTGGTATGGGGACAGTGAATACAGGCGGTAGTCGTTACTTCTTCCCAGTGCATAATCCGTTTCCTTATGAAACATTCCCTTATGAGAATATGGGTCCATTATGGCGTGGTTGGGAGTTTGCAGAGAGCGGCTTATTACGTTCAGTAATGTCAGTGGGTTTATCGTCTAACGAAGGGATCTCACTTGCAAGTACAACAACAGGTTGGGGTATTATTGAGTGGGATAACGCGTCAGATTACGACAACCCTGTTTATGATCGTGAAACGGGTCAATACACTTACACTAAACGTGATAACTCATTTGACTTCCAAGTGCTGTTTAATGCCAATACGCGCTTTGGTAAAGGCGAGCATGAAATTTACTATGCATACGATAATTTAGATTTTGGTACTACTCGTCCTGCTGGAAGTATCGGTTTACAAGGTTTCCGCGGTGCACAATATCAATACGGTCCTCTTGAAAGCTATCGCGGTATTCAGATTGCTTATAACAACTTAGATGAAGTAATCAGCGATGGATACGTAGTATGTATGGACTATGTTGGTCCAGAGTCATCACAATTTGAAGTCACCGCATGGGCCGAAGTTATGCCAACCGCTACAGGTCAAACACTTGAAGTTGCAGCTAAAGCAGCAATCTCGGGTCTGAATGACATGACTTCAACTGCAACACTGGCGATCCCTGGTAACATCACAGTGATTGCACTTGATGATATGGTGACAACTGAGGAAACACCGATTAGCTTCGACGTTCATCACATTGATGAAAAGAACTCGAAGAATGAAATCTCGGTAATTTCTGATGATGTAAGCTACGAAGTTGATGGCGATACAGTAACTATTACACCAAATGAAAACTTCTCTGGTGAGACAGAAGTAACTGTAATGGTGTCTGATATTGAATACCCATCAGACGCAGCAAGCACAACCTTTATGTTAACAGTCGAGGCAGTAAACGACGCACCTGTTGTGGTTGTTGAAGCAAGTTCTCAGCAAGTCACTGAAGGCAGCGTTATTACCCTAGATGCCTCAGCATCTCATGATTTAGATAACGATGAGTTAACTTTCTCATGGCAAGGCCCAGGTACTATCGCAAGTCCAACATCAGCAATCACTGAAGTATCAGGTCTAACGGCTGGTGAGCATCAGTTTACCGTATTGGTAAGTGATGGAATAGAAGCGATGGAACTAGGAGTTGCTGTGACAGTAACGGCTGAAGAAACAACGGTCGTTCCTGAAGAAGAAGCGCAATCAAGCTCTGGCTCAAGCGGCTCTTTAGCATGGATAACAGTGTTATTAGCTGGTTTTGCCGGTCTTCGTCGTCGTATGAAACGAGACTAAACACTCCCTAAGTGTGTTATGTAGCAAAGGGCCTTCGGGCCCTTTTTTTGTCATTGAGTAAATTAAATAATGGAATTTAATAACTAAAACTGAAAACCTATGTAGCAAAATGTACAAGCTATTTAATATTTCTTTCAGTATGTTAGTTTGACGATAGTAGATAAAATAAGTCATTTTACTGCGTTGTGTGGCAAAAAAATTATACAAAAATGTATGCAAACGCTATGATCGCCCCAGCACAGAAAGGGCTAAAAGAGTTTTAGTTTATTAAGTTAGTATAGTAGTCGTTTATTACGGCATTAAGGTGAGTTACGTTAATGAAAAGGTTGTTTGGTTCAATGTGTTGCTTAGCTGCATCAACTGCATTTGCGCAGGATGATGTTAAGCAGCCGCAATTGATTAAAAAGTCTACTTTTCATGCAAGCGTTACGCTAGGCTACGGTGGTATTGAGAACCCAGTACTTGATGCCGATGATGTTATTTCGCCAATTCTGCCAAGCTTGGCTTATTATGGTGATAGCTGGTATTTCGATGATTTTTCTATTGGTTACAGCTTATTTGAATCTGAGAAATTTTATATTGATTTACTGGGGCGCTTTAATGATGATGGCTTCTTCTTTGAGTTAGATGGGGTAGATAAACTCTACGCGACAGGTGTGGTTCGTTCTAGTTCAGGTCGACCTACAATTCCAAGTGCTTCACCAATTAACTTAACACCGATAGAGCGCAACCTTTCTTATATGGCTGGCTTTTCATCAGCTTTAAATATTTATGACGACATTTGGTTGAGTGCGGCATACGTGCACGATATAACCAATGTTCATAATGGCTATGAAATCTTATTCAATGGCTACCAAGCATTTACACTGTTTTCCGGTATTGCTGGCATTGAGGCTGGTATAAACTACAAAAATGAAGAGTTAATTGACTATTACTACACGGTTAGCCCCACAGAGAGCAAAACTCGCTTATTAAGTTATAATTTAGAAAGTGCCACCAATTACTATTTAAAAGTAAGCTACGAGTATCCGATCAGTGATAATTTTAGTGTTGATTTCAAACTAAAGCACACTTGGCTTGATAGCAATTTAGCTAACTCACATATGATTAATAAAAATGGCTATTTCTCAGGTTTTACTGGCATTACATACCATTTTTAGGCCAACTGATTGAGATTTGAGCGCCGCCCGTTTCGAGGTTATTGGCTAAACCAATTTTACCGCCATGCCAGCTAGCAATACGATGCACGATATAAAGTCCTAATCCATAACCACTCGCCAATTTATCTCCTTCACCTTGTTTGAATGGTTCAATTAACGCATCAGCATTTATAGGCAACCCTGGTCCATCATCTGTGACGCTTATCAAGTAATTACCTGCTTTCTCTTCAGTGCTTATATAAATAGTGTGTTTTGCGTATTTTGTGGCGTTGATCAGTAAGTTTTGTACCGCGATTGCCATAAAGCTTGTTTCGCAAAAAGCAGCGTCAACCTCAAGAGTTGGAATAAATTTGAGTTCTTTGTATAAATCAAATTTAGCTATTTCCGTGTTGATCAGTTTAGATAAGTTAACTTTCTCCTGGTTAAACACACTTTGTTGATGCTCTAAACGAGCAAACGATAAATATTGTTCTAAGCGCAATTCAATCTCATCGATATCACGCTCTATTTGGCTACTTTCTAACGAATCTAGCTCTGCGATTGATAACGCAAATCGCATACGCGAGAGTGGGGTACGAATTTCATGAGAAATAATGCGGGATAAATCGCTATGAAGCTGCACAAATTTGTTGATACGCTCTGACATATCAGTAAAGGTGTTTGCAAGCGGTGCAATGGATGAATTTGGCTTTATATCGAGCTCTATTCGTTGCGGTTTTTTGCTGAAGCGGTAGGCTGCACGTTGCAATAAGCTCAAATCACGAAACACTGGGCGTATAAACAATAAAATCATCACACCAAGCAAAAAATAAAAGGCGAAAAAAGCAAACCAGTCAGTTTTTGCGTGTGAAATCAAGTTAATGGGGCCAACTTTTTGAATGCTACCATTACTGCCCTTGAGATATATAAATTGCTGATTATGCTCAGTGACACTGATAATACCGTCTTGATTAAACGTGTTGAGCAAAGAATCAGGCAATGCAATTTCACTTATGCTTAGGCTACTGATCCGCGAGTCTTTTTGCTCTGCTATTTGCGTAAGTTCAGCAACACTAATTTGTACACTCGGCACATGCTTAGAAAAAAACTCATTATAAAGCTGACCAAACGCAAGAACTAAAGCAATTAAGCTTACTGTGATAATCAGGTAAAGCTTAAAAAATTGCTGCTTCATAGTTTTGAAATATCCAAACTGTAGCCTTTGCCTCGCACCGATTTAATATCCAACGAATTTTTGTGGCTGCTTATCGTATCTTTGAGTTTTTTACGTAATCGGCTCACTTTTAAATCTATAGCGCGGTCTAGTCCGTCATACTCACGGCCAATGACATGTTTAAACAGCACTTCGCGAGAGACTGGTTGCGGCATATTCTTCGCTAGATAGGCGATAATATCAAATTCACTCTCGTTTAGGTTCAGAGCAGTATTATGAAAGTAGATATCACGCTTTTTACTGTCTATGCGTAAACAGTCGCTGTGATCTGAAAAGTTATCTTGGCTTACAGTGTGGGCGATGATTGTTTTAATTTTCGCTAATAATAGCTCAGGTTTAATGGGCTTTATTAAGTAGTCGTAAGCACCTAAGTTTAGGCCTTTAATTTGTGATTGCACTGAGTCTAAAGCTGTTAAAAAAATAACAGGACAGGTGTATTTTTCTTTTAGTTGTGAAATTAATTCAAAACCATTGCCATCAGGTAACATCACATCACAGATAATCAATGAGGGAATAAAGGTAATTTCACTACTACGGTAATCTTCAGCTGTATTAAATACATCAATGGTATAGCCGTGTTTTAATAAAAATGTTTGAATTAAATTGGGCGCGAATTCAAGTCCGAAGTGCACCACTCGCTAAATTAGGCTGCTTTGCGTAATTCATCGAATATTACCGCTGGTTGCCTAAACCCTAGACATTTTCTCGGCCTCGCATTGAGCGCCTTTTCTATGTGCGCAATTTGCTTATCTGTCACCGTTCGTAAATCAGTGCCTTTGCGAATATATTGACGCAACAAGCCATTAAAGTTCTCATTTAACCCTCTTTCCCATGATGAGTAGGGGTTAGCAAAGTAGATGTCGGTTTTTAGCTTGTCTGAAACATGCTCATGTTCACAAAACTCACTCCCGTTGTCTGCGGTTATCGTATGAACATGGCGTCGATAGCGCCACAGCATACCTATCATTGC
>NZ_JAKGBH010000017.1:0-90362 GCF_021532515.1 Pseudoalteromonas sp. PAST1
CAAACGTATTTTTATATTGAAAAATACTACAACTCAGTAAGAAGGCATGGCACCCTAGGGTATAAAAGTCCCATGCAGTACGAACAAGTTAATTAAACCCCGTGTCTACTTTATCGGGGTCAGATCACGCGGCTGATCGCTGACGGCTGAAAGCTGATAGCTGATAGCTCTGTGTTGGGTTTCGCTCAGCTCTACCCAACCTACGCCAGGCCTTTAAACTTCCCCCTTGCAACTAGCAATTCACGACCCAATTTACCCTTTGTTGCAATTTTAATCTTGGTTTAGTACCTGAGCTATGTAAAACTATTTGCGTTTTTAAACCACAATCAGGTGACATGAATGTCTCAAATAAAAGCTTGGAAACTTATTAGCCTGTTTTGTTTGGTAAGCTTGCTTATGGGCTGTGAGTCGAAAGAAGAGCAGCTGAAACAAACAATACAACAATCCATAGAAAAAGCTGAAGTTGAATTAAATCAACTCGGTACAGCGCTTGATAATGGCTCTTTGCGTAATGCGACGATACTTAAACAATACGGCAAGGTGCTTGCTGAGCAGCAACCGCAACTTTCTGAGATCGCCCGTGTAATTAGTCTTGATGCCACTCGTGAAGGGGCTATTTATTCAGGTCTTACACAACGCTTAGCAGATGTGAAGTCTACTTATCTAATACCACCCTATGAAGATACGCTTCATCAACTTGACCTCATTCGTGATGCTGCCAAACCGTCTTTATTTCAAGATGCGCTTACCGATCCTATCAATATGCTTGCTGATATGTCGCAGGGGTCACTAGCACGGGTTGGTGCAATTAGTGAAGCTGCTGAAGGCGAAAGTGTTGGTAACCAGTTAGTTGGCAACCCTAACTATGGGCAGTGGCAAACGAATAGCAGTGGTACCAGCTTTTGGGTTTGGTACGGTATGTATCGTATGTTGGGCGATGTATTCGACCGAGTTGAATATGGTCGCTGGAGTCGTCATAGAAAGTATAGCTATTACAATGATTATGGCCGTTATCGTTATTCGAGCCCTAAGCAGATTAAAGCACAACAAACGGTAGAGACACGAACTCGACAGTCTTATCAACGCCAAGGTAAACAATTCACTAGTCCGTATGCCAAGAAACGTAGTGGCGCATCAGGATTAAGCCGTAGCAGCTATACGCCGCCACGCACACGTAGTAGCTATGCTTCTAGCAGTAGTTACAGTAAAAGCTCTGGGTCATTACGTAACAGCTCGAGCAGAACATCACGTGGCATTAGCCGCGGTAAGTAGTGAAAAGAATAACCACCGGAGTTACAACACATGTATGAATTTAATGGAATAACAACTTGGTCGTTGCAAGCTTTAGCAATCGACTTTGCAATCATTATCGCTTTATTTGTCAGCCTAAAATTTATCAAAGGCTGGGTATCTAACTTACACGCTAATGATGAAATAACTGAGCGTGACAATTTTGCTTTTGGTATTAGCTTTGCGGCAGGACTTGTGGCACTTGCTATTGTTCTTAGTGGCGTGAGCAGCGGCTCATTTGCACCGACTTTACAACAAGAAGCATTACAAATGCTAGGTTATGGTGTGATGGCGATTGTGCTTATCAAGCTAGGTCACTTCTTCCAAGACAAAGTAGCGCTTCGTAAAGTGAGCCTGCATGACGAAATCGTAAAAGGTAATGCTACTGCTGCACTCATTGATTTTGGCCATGTTGTTAGTGTGGCGATTGTTATTCGCTCAGCTTTATTTTGGGTTGCGACCGAAGGCTGGCATGGTATTCCAATTGTGATCGCAGCTTTTGCCATTGGCAGCATTGCGATGCTACTAATCAGTCAATATCGCGTGCAGTTATTCAAGCATACTAATCGCAGTGGTGATTGCTTACAGCAAGCGGTTATTGACGGTAACTTAGCAGTAGGTATTCGTTATGCTGGCTTTTTAGTAGGTAGTGCATTGGCATTAACTGCTGCATCAGGTATTGCTCCTTATGCGGCTGACAACATTGTTGCTAGTTTAGGATACTGGGCATTAAGTGCAGCAGTGAGTTTAGTGGCTTTCATTTTACTACACTTAGTGACTATCAAAATCATTCTATCTGGTTGTGATATTTCAGATGAAGTGAACCGCCAGAAGAACGTAGGTGTAGCAGCAATCTCTGCAGCAATCTCATTTGCGATTGGTTCGACTATGGCAACCTTGTTAGGTGCCTAATTAAGTGTCTACTACAACAAGCGCCCCAAGTAGAGCCAATCTACTTGGGCATGATTTCCTATTAATAACTGTTATGGCCGTACTCGCTGGGTGCGGCCTTATTTATGAGTACCTGCTATCTCATTATGCTGGTCGTGTCTTAGGCTCAGTCGAGAGTGCCATTTATGCCATGATCGGCACCATGATTGTCGCTATGGGTATCGGTGCTTTTTTAGCGCGATGGTTTAAAGATGCGTTTACTGCTTTCGCATGGCTAGAGAGTATTATTGCTTTGGTCGGCATGGGCTGTATTTTAGCGATAGCGAGCGTTATCGCTGTCAGTTATTCACTGCCGCATATCTTCTCCGAAATTTTTAACCTGCCAGCAGATACTGTACTTAATGGCTATGTATTTGAAAAGCTACAAGAGTGGTCACGTTTCTTACCTTATGTGTTTGGTCTATTACTTGGGCTATTAATTGGTATGGAAATCCCGCTGATTGCGCGTATTCGCCAGCAAGTTTATGGGCGCTTTTTAGAGAACAATGCGGGTACTATTTACGGGGCGGATTATATCGGTGCCGGTGTCGGTGCTGCTATTTGGGTGAGCATTATGCTTGCGATGCCAATTATGCAAGCAGCAGCTTGGACGGCGTTGTTTAATATTATTGCCGGTCTCGTGTTTCTATGGCGCTATCATCAACATGTTCGCTTCGCTAAGCTACTGTTAGTTTGTCATGTACTGTTGTTGGTGTTTTTTGCGTTTGTGCTTGTGCTTGGCACCAGCTGGATGAAAAATCTAAGCAATGTTTTATACAAAGATAAAGTCATCTACTCGCAAGCAACTAAGTATCAGCATTTGGTGTTAACTGAGCGTTTGAGTCGCAATCAGCCCAATGCAATTACTGATCTTTACCTCAATGGTCGTTTACAGTTCTCAAGTGTGGATGAGCAAATTTATCATTCTATGCTTGTCTATCCTGCTATGTTGGCCTCAAATCGCCATGACCGCGTGTTGATCATCGGTGGCGGTGACGGGCTTGCATTACGTGATGTTTTGAAGTGGCCAGTAGAGTATGTCACCTTGGTTGACTTAGATGGTCAGTTGTTAAACTTATTTGGTAATGATGTTGGCGATTATGATGCGCCAGAGAAAATCAGAACACGTTTAACAGCGTTAAATAAACACTCTATGAGCGATCCTCGTGCTGATATTCGCATTGCAGATGCCTTTTTAGAGGTCGAAGCAATGCTTGCTAAAGGCGAGCGCTTTGACACTATTTTAATTGACCTACCAGACCCTAATCACCCAGATCTTAATAAGATGTACAGTGACTATTTTTACAATCATGTGCGTCAGTTATTGGCGCCTGACGGGGCTGTGGCCGTGCAATCAACATCGCCTTATCATGCGAAGAAAGCATTTTTGAGTATTGCTAAAACAATGAAAGCTGCTGGCTTTGGTTATGTTGAGCAATACCAACAAAATATCCCTTCGTTTGGTCAATGGGGTTGGACTATCGCGACTACCGCTGGCAAATCAGCAAGTCAGCGAATTCGTGAAACTAACGAATTACCGGTGCCATCGCGTTGGGTAAGCAAAGAATATTTATTGGCTTCTTTTGTGTTTCCGAATCATTTTTTTGAACAAGTAAACACGATTGAAGTCAATAGATTAGGTTCAGGAACCTTATATGATTATTACCGCCAAGCGTGGCAAGTTGAAACCGAATTGTACAAAAATTGATATTTTATAGTTGACATAATATGTCGGCTATGCAAATCTTAACCCAGACATAATATGTCAAAACGTAAAAAGGTGAGACATGGAATTAAATGAACTATCAATCAAACTGGCTTCTTTTGAAACAGAGGGTGTGAGCTTTGAGTCTTTCTTGATTGCCAACGAAGGTGAGCAAGATGTGTTACAAGTTATCGTCGATGGGAATGATGAGTTACCTATCTTTGTTACTCAAACAGAAGAGCAATTACTGTGTATTAGCTACCTGTTTGCTGAAGACGAAGTACAAGCAGATATGCGTAATGAGTTAAACGAAACGTTACTACGTTTAAATGTACCAATCCCATTAAGCGCATTTGCAAAAATTGATGATAAATACGCTATTTTTGGCGCGTTATCGGTTAATTCATCGTTTGATGATATTACCCATGAGTTGGTAACACTGGCAGACAATGCGATTGATGCACTTGAAGCCGTGACCATTTATTTAAACGATTAATTAGCAATTTCTGGAGTTAAGATTATGAGTATTTTAAAGAAACTATTTACAGCTGTACGTGGTGGCGCTCGTGAAGCAGGACAAGCAATTGTTGATGCAAACGGTATCCGTATCTTTGAACAAGAAATTGCTGATGCACAAAATGCCTTACAACGCGCTAAGAAAAGCCTGACCGAAGTAATGGCAAAAGAGATGCAAACGAAGCGTAAAATTAGCGCACTAGATGCATCAATTGCTGAACATGAAGCGTATGCAGGCCAAGCACTTGAAAAAGGTAACGAAGCTCTTGCATTAGAAATCGCTGAAAAAATCGGTGATTTTGAAGCTGAAAAAGCAGAGCACGAAGAAGTGTTAGCTGGTTTTAGTAACCACATTGTGCAACTAAAGCAGCAAGTTAAAGAAGCTGAAAAGTCGATTAAAGAAAACCAACGTCAATTAACAATGGTTAAAACGACTGAAAGTGTGCAGCAAGCAACAATGGCTGTAAACAGCACGCTAAATACGAACAGCTCATCAATGACATCAGCACGTGAGTCTCTAGAGCGTATTAAACAACGCCAGCAAGACCGCCAAGATCAGTTAGGTGCGGCTAAGCAATTAGAAGCAGATACTAATGGCGATGATTTAAAAGCGAAAATGGCTGAAGCGGGTATTGGTGATACCAACCCGAAAAGCGCAGATATTTTGGCGCGTATTAAAGCAAAACAAAATAGCTAATCAGTTAACGGAAAGACAAAAGGTAACCCACGCACTGGGTTACCTTTTTTGCTTCAACAAGGAGTCAGCCAATGTTTAACTTTTTCAAATCTAAAAAAGCCCCAGAGCGTCAGCTTACTGATCCAAGCCAATTACTCGTTGGTGATATGCTAACTGTGATTGATTCGTTCGCTTACCCAAGCTGGTTAAAAGGACAGACACTGCGTGTTATTGATGTGCAAACGTATCAGTACCAACGTAGTGCAGAGTATGAGCTGGTACTCGAGAGTGAATCTGGCCAAGTGGTGTTTTTGCAAATTGAATCAGATGACGGTGAGCAATGGGCAAACTTTGCGATCAAAATTCAACGCGACGATGTTGATGAGATTTTTACCCTTGATGAGTTCGCTCGTATTTTTGATGAAGACGAATTAACGGCAATTAATGTACAAAATAGCCCGGAGCGTTTTAGTCACTTTTTAGCCTCGAGCTACAAACAATCAGAAGCACCTTATGTGTGTTATTTCCATAATAAGGACTACCGTAATAAGCCTTTACCTCGTTATGAAGACGAAGGTGGTGAGCCGTGTGAAATGATCTGTTTAAGCTCTGACGATGAATCGCATAGTTTAAATATTGAGATTTGGGAAGGCGGTGAAACAGAGGTATCACTGACGTTAACCAGACCAATTAGCGATATTGTTGACTTATTTCCTGGGGATGCCAAGTGAGTGATGCAAAAGCCAAATGGCAGCGTCAGGAGCAAGCCGTTAGAGCCACGCAAATGGCGTTTGATTTAAGCTCTGAAGTGCAAAAATCAATTAAGAAGCAAGCCATTGACCAAGAGCTTACGCCATCAGATATGATCCGTAAGATTTTGGAGCTCGACGTTAAGTCGAAAAAAACCAGACAACGCTTATCGTTTAACTTAAATGATGAAGAGATTGCTTTATTGGCTGAGCGTTTTGGCGTTGCAGCCGATGATAAGCGTGCTGTGAAGCAGCGCGTGGCTGAATTACTCATTGAACACAGTAAAAAAAGCTAAGGTTTTGCCTTTACTTCTTTAAGCCCTTACACTGAGACTAGATGTTTTAAAGAAGTGGCATGACTGTGGATATTATTTTACTTGCGTATTTAGTTATTTTTGCATTATTTGGCACTGCAGCAAGTTACTTTGTTCGCTACATTTATGCTTACTGGGTGCATAATACAATGCAGGTTAAATACATATATAAGGCCGGGATTTGTATCATCAGCGTGGTGATAGTATCCGGCCTTATTGCATTATTTACTTAATCTCGATTGCTTGGCACTGCTGTGAAATACACAGCGATTGTACAGGCAGAACTGGTGAGCAATCGTTAACAGTTAATGCTTGATCAGATGACTTCTCAGCCGCTGTAATTCGCTCTGCAAGTTGCTCTGCTTGCTCTTGTGTGTTGTTTAACGTTGAATAAACCACATAGCGACTTGGGCCACCACATGCCCGCTCACCAACTTCTAACACTTTACATTGAAAGCTCGCAGTACAGCTATTATTACTAACGATATCGTTCAGCTGATCATTTAAATCACCTAGATCAACGCGTGCAGAGCTACCCGACGTTGTTGTTTCGCAACCGCTTAAAGCAATGCTTGCTAACACAGTTGTGGTGATGAAAAGTTTCTTGAAAGTCGATGAACGAACCATTATTGCTTATTCCTTAGTATACACTTGCCGCTGAGCCTTCGATTCTAACACAAGTATTCTCAGAACACTGCGCACCTGGTGCGGTTAGATGCTGACAAATACTCATCATGTCGTTTGCTGCGTTAAATTGCTTTTCAAGGGCGGTGATATCTTTTGCAAGTTTTTCAACCTCAGCAGTGTCAGCTGTTTTGGTTGAATAAACAATGAAACTACTTGGGCCGCCACAAGCACGACTACCAACTGGTAATACTTTACATTGGCTGCTGCTATCACAGCTTGGATCATCGATTAATTGTTTAAGTTGCTCATGGGCTGAGCTAATAGTGGCTTTATCTGGGGCTGCTTTGGTCACTTTTTCAGTGTTTTTTATTTCAACGGCTTTTGGTGCCTCGACAAGTTTATTGCTTGTAGCCGTCGATTCGGCTTGCTCATTAGTTGCAGCGTCCGAGCACGCAGTTAATAACACAGGAAATAAAATTGCCAATAGTGGATAGCGCATAACATACCTAAAAATCGTTGAATAAGTACTCACTATCATACACATTGCTCAAAGCGGAGCAATAAAAACGTTTTCTTTCAGTAAGTAGCTCTGTATTCACAGAGCTACAAAAAGATAAAAGTTTATACCACTTTACAATAAGCGGGTATTACAAACCACCTTGGGTTAGTTTGGCGGGGTTCAGTAACTCGCTCAGTTCTTCGCGCGAAATATCCGTATGCTCTGCAGCAACATCAATAATAGGGCGACCTTCTTGATAAGCTAATTTGGCAATTTTTGCTGCTTTGCTATAGCCGATCACCGGATTAAGCGCGGTAACTAGAATTGGGTTTTTAGCGAGCGCTTTATCAACATTGCTTTGGTTTACTTTAAAGCTGGCAATCGCTTTATCTGCCAGTGCTTCACTGCTATTCGCCAGCAGTTCGATACTTTGCAAAATGTTTAAGGCAATCACAGGCAGCATTACATTGAGCTCAAAGTTACCCGCTTGACCAGCTACTGTAATGGTAGCGTCATTGCCAATGACTTGTGCGCTGACCATAGCGGCAGCTTCAGGGATCACGGGGTTTACTTTACCCGGCATAATTGATGAGCCCGGTTGTAAAGCCTCAAGCTCAATTTCACCAAGACCTGCAAGAGGGCCAGAGTTCATCCAGCGTAAGTCATTGGCTATTTTCATTTGTGCTACAGCAAGTACCTTTAGCTGGCCTGACAGCGCAACAATGGCGTCTTGTGAGCCGATGTTATAAAAGAAGTTTTTACTTGGGCTAAAGCGAATACCTACATTCTCACTCAAGTGTTGGCAAAACTCACCAGCAAACGCTGGATCGGCATTAATACCAGTACCAACCGCTGTGCCACCTTGTGCAAGTTCACAAACTCGCTCGAGTGCTTGGCGAATACCAGTCATTGCATGATCCACTTGTAACTGCCATGCAGCCAGTGTTTGTGCAAAACTCACAGGCATTGCATCCATTAAATGAGTGCGACCGGTTTTAACAATATGGCCTACTTCGGCTTGTTTGCTTTGTAGGCTTTGACTGAGTTTATCGAGTTTAGGAAACAGCTCATAAATGATGTTAATAGCGCTACTTACAGCAATCGCAGTGGGGATCACATCATTTGAGCTTTGTCCCATGTTCACATCATCGTTGGGGTGAATGGTTTCCCCTGCAAACTGGCTCGCCAGCGTTGCTATAACTTCATTGGCATTCATATTTGAGCTAGTGCCAGAGCCTGTCTGAAATACATCAACAGGAAACTCTGAAAAATGTTTACCGTCAATGACCTCTTGGCATGCTTGCTCAATGGCTTTGGCTTTACCTTGGCTCAAATGGCCTAAAGCAGCATTACTTTGAGCGGCAGCTTGCTTAATGTAGGCGAGGGCGGTGATAAATTGCTTAGGCATGGCTAAGCCACTAATTTGAAAATTGTTGATAGCGCGTTGCGTTTGAGCTTGATACAACGCATTGGCAGGGACTTGTAGCTCACCCATGCTATCTGATTCGGTTCTAAATTGGCTCATAAACACTCCTAAATCGGGTTAAATTCTTGGCTGAGAAGGCACGCTTCTCGCTCCAAACTGAAATACTTTTCAATACAGTTATGAGTTTTGTAGTAACGCTTTAGCGCAAGTTGCGGTTTATAAAGCTGAGCCAAACATTGTTTACGAATTGCATTATGCACTAATGAATCACACATCTTTTCAAGTAGTTCATGAAAGGTGCGTCTTAGATACAGCTCTTGCAAAATAAAGTTGTGATGCTTTTCGTAATAGCGTGCAATGTTTAAACCCGCTTCAACATAGTTAGCAACAAGCGCAGGGGCATGTAACCCAGGTCTTTGGCAAACACATTTCATTTGCCGCTGATAATGGAGCATAGCATTGTGAGAGTGCATAGAAAACCGATTAACTGTAATGATAATTGTTATCATTACAGTTAATCGGTTTTAGTGCAAGTCTTATATAATGAAGCTAAGACTGAATGGATTAACTGTGTGTGATTAATTGTAGCCGAGAATAAAAATCTGGTCTGTTTCATGTTTTTTCGGCGCCTGTACATTTTCTTTGTTACATTGAGAAAGAAGATCGATCACGGTTGCTCTGTCGTCACAACTTGTTAAGGCGGCTTTTTCGCTTTCAGCTCGTTCGCTGGCTGCAAGTGCAGCATCTACAGCGGTGTAGGGTGAGATATACATAATATTGCTCCTATTGATTAATTCACTTAAGAAATAGCATAAGCTGTACCAATATTGATCAATAAATTTAACTAGTTGAAAATAATGGTTTTATATTTTTAACTAATAAATTCACCGCGACTTTATTATTTATTTTTGCTTTACTGTTGTGCACTAATTACCAAACATGGTGCACTAATTTGTATGGATAAACCCTTCTCTCAAGCCTGTGAAAACAACAAATTACCTATTTTAAACGTATTAGATGCGTTCTTTTCTGATGTGACGGACGTATTAGAAGTCGGCTCAGGTACTGGGCAACATAGTGTGCATTTTGCAACGCATTTAGCACATTTGCAGTGGCATTGTAGTGATCGCGAGGTTAATCACCCGGGGATTTTACAATGGCATCAAGAAGCTGATTTAACTAACTTGCATGCGCCACTCATACTCGACCTTAATGATCCTTGGCCGGTTGAAACAGTGAATGCTATTTTCACTGCCAATACAATGCACATTATTAGCTGGCCACTGGTGGAGCGCTTTTTCCAAGGTGTAGCAAAGCACTTAGCGCCTAAAGGTAAATTGTGTATTTATGGACCATTCAAGTACCAAGGTAAGTATACCAGTGCCAGTAATGCTGAATTCGATGCGTTTTTAAAACAGCAAGATGCACATAGTGCAATCCGTGATTTTGAAGCGATTTGCCAACTTGCAGAGCAAGCTGGCTTAACCTTTGTTGAAGATGTGCAAATGCCAGCGAATAACCAATTATTGCTGTTTAAAAGGCAGTAAGCTTTCGCATTGGTCTTTATAGAGCGCCATATGTTGGCGTTCTCTAGTAATAAAATCACTAATGGCAGCTGCAAACTCAGTGTGTTGAATATGATGCAGTGAATAGGTATTTACGGGCTTAAAACCGCGACTTATTTTATGCTCACCTTGCGCGCCAGAATGGAACTGCTTAAGTTTGTTGGTAATACAGTACTCAATACCTTGGTAATAGCAAAGCTCAAAGTGCAAACTATCAAGCTCATAGTTCGTTCCCCAGTATCGACCATATAAACAATTCTGATCTTTAAAGCTGAGTGTGGCAGCAATCACTTCTCCTTGATATTTAGCGAACATTAACACCAGTTTGTCGGCCATGCTTTGCTGTAATAGCTCAAAAAAGGCGGTATTCAAATAACCATTGTGGCCTGAGCGCTTCAAATAGGTTTGGCGGTAAAAATGACTAAATTGCTGCATGTGCTGTTTGCTGATGTCAGCACCTTCGAGCCATTCTACGGTTATCTGTTGTTCAGTTATTTTTGCGCGTTCTTTTTTGAGCGATTTACGCTTTCTTGCGGTGAGTGAAGCTAAAAAGTCCTCAAAGTCATTATAGCCTTCATTAAACCACTGAAACTGCACGCCATGACGTTGCATTACGGTGTTGCTAGTTAATGCAGTCGCTTGTTGCTGGTGGCAAAAATTTATATGCCAACCTGACCAGTCTAATTGCGCTGCTGTTGCTGTGAGTATGTGCTGAATGTACGCATAGACTTCAGCGAGCTTATTGTGATTTATACTAATTCGTTGCCCTGCAATAGGTGTGAATGGTACGCCACACAGCCATTTGGGGTAATACTCTAAGCCATGTTGTTGATAGGCTTCAGCCCAAGCCCAGTCAAATACATATTCACCATAAGAGTGGTGTTTTAGATACCCGGGTAGTAAGGCTATAACCTGTTCTTGCTGGTAAATTGCTAGGTGCATGGGTTGCCAGCCCGACGCTTCACTCACACAGCCTGCTTGTTCTAAAGCAGCTAAAAAAGCGTGATCAGTAAAGGGTGTATCATCGAAAAATGACTGCCATAGAGTGGCATCAATCTCGCTTATTTGATTAAACCAGCGGTGGCTAAACTTACTCATTGTGCAGCCGATTCAATATCTTTGATAAAATCGTTGATATGCATAGCAAGCTTATCGAAATAAGGGTTAAACGTGAGTCGTGCAAAGGGCTTGTGCGCTTGTAAATTTTCGGCTGTGCGTTCACCCATCACAACGTCTTTTTGGTATTTGCAGGCTGTATAAAGCGTGTCGTCATCTAAGTAGCTGCCGCAATTGCGATACAATGCTGTGCGACCGTAGTAAGGGTTGCTGGGTTTATTAACAATACCAATATGTGACATTCCTTTGATTTTTTTACAGTCATCGGTGTCGCAGTCATCACGAATTATTTGGTAATCAGCTGGAAAGCTAGCTGGAATGTTATTGTCATCACCATAGTATACAAGCCGATCAAGCTGATTATTCTTGCGCGTTTTTGGGTCGTGCAGCTTAGTTAAAATTTTAAAGGTCGCTTGGTTATCTATTGTGGTGTCAACATCACTAAAGGTGCTAAATATCGCTACATTAGGGAGGTGGCGATGACGTAGCTCATCAAGGCTAATACGGCTCATTGCTTCGTGACTAGCTGAGGCTGCACTAAATGGAAACGACTCATACTTGGCAAAATCAAGGTCCGCATCTTTATCAATCCAATTCACAAATGGAATCGCATCGACCCATTTCGCCAGCCAACCGTTTTTATTGTGTGGCTCGCTTGCGGGTGAAAACAACATAGCAGCCGTAATTTTATTATCGACCGGGCCTTGAGTTAAGTAATCAATAACCAGTGCAGCACCCGTTGAGTAGCCCCCTAATATCACCTGATCAAAGTCTTTTAATGTGCGCTCAATGGCATACACGCTAGCCTTTTGCCAATCATCGGCATCGATGTCTCTAAGTGCTGCAGGAGCGGTACCATGCCCAGGGAGTAAAATTGTGCGTACCGTATAACCTTGTTGATAATACACTTGTGCAAGGTCGTGATAGGTAAAGGGTGAGTCGGTTAAACCGTGGATCAAGAGCACCGCTTTACGGCTATCGGCCTGTTTAAGTTCAAATGGGCTTATTAAATCAGCAACAGTTGCGTTAGCTGGTCGAGCGCCTTGTGCAACAAGTTGCTGATAGGTGTCTGTGTAAACAGGGCATGGCAAACTAGCACGCGGGTTTTCGCTACTAATTTGCAGGTAAGCAGCGGTTAAATAGTCATTAAATGCTTGCTCGATATTATAACTAAAGGTGCTATGAGTGCGTGGCAATGGCTCTCTAAACAGCCCTTCGCGCTTACTTTTCATCATCAGTTCTTGGTCTTCAAGCTGAGTAAGGCAGGTTTGTTGTTGCGCCATTAATGAGCTGCTAAAGAGCCCACTGATGGCCCAAGAGATAGCAACTAAGTTGATGAATTTCATATTTTAAGCATCCTTTTAAAGCCTGTTTTTAGCTTATCGAGTTATGTTTTATTTGCAAGCAAGCTGCGTCAAGCGAGCGGTAAATGACGCTTAGTGAACGCTTGTTTTAAGACCACTGTCGATTCGATGTTGGCAATACAATCAATACTACCTAATTTATGTTTCACAAAGCTTTCATAGCTTTCTAAGTCAGCAGCAACGATCTTCAGCAAGTAATCATAACTGCCTGAAATAACAGAGCACTCAAGCACATGTTCTAGCTTCTCAACCTGCTGTTCAAATTGCTCAGCAGCGGCAACAGAGTTTTGGTTTAAGCGAACAAAGGCATAAACAGACACATTTAAATCAACGGCTTTAGGATTGATGGCAGCATGGTAACCACTGATCACATTTGCTGATTCGAGCTTTTTAATGCGGCGAAGGCAAGGGGTATCTGACAGGCTAACCGAGTGTGCCAGCTCTGAGACAGAAGTTCTCGCATTATCTTGTAAAGCATTAAGTAATTGTTGGTCTTTTTTATCTAATTTCATTTTTATTTGAGTGATTTTCACTAATCTAGATGGATTCTAGTCTATATTTTGGCGATTAGCACTCATTGAACTCTGTTAACATTATCGCAATATAATTATTTTGGAGTGAGCCTGTGACTGAGAACACCAAGGCATTTGATAGCTGGCTTCGCACCCGTTTTGTTGAGATCAACAGCGAATTAGAAAAACTATATTGGCAACAAGACGATAAAGCGAATGTAGAGGGTGTCGGTGAGCACCTTAAGCGTCAATTAGAGCAAGAGGGTAATGAGCATATTCGTGCCTTACTGGCAGAGGGCAATACCGATGAAGGCTTTGATAATGCCTTCGATTTATTAGGTAATGTTGGTTTGTATATGGCGGCATGCCGTCGACATGAAATCACTGAGCCTTCTCGTGAAACAAGTTCACCGCTTGTTGAAGCCTCTGCGTTGGCAATGCACATTGGTGCATCTATTGGTGTAACCCCGCGTTTTGCAACGGCGCATTTAACCACCCACAATAAAGCGGTTGATGGTTTGTATAAGCGCTTTACTGACCTTGAAGATGAGAAAATCTTTGTCGATTACAACACTAAGGGCATTTTAGCGTATAAGCGCGCGGCAGATGCTTTATTAAAAATTCAGCCATTAGGGATATCGCACCCTATCACGGCTGATTTACTCACAGTAGCAAAACAAGCGCTGCTTGATGTGATTGAGTCGAACAATACACTATACAACAAGCTCGATACAGACCGCTTTTTCTATTGTGTTCGTCCGTATTACAAGCCGTATCGAGTAGGTAAAGAGGTATATCGAGGTGCGAACGCCGGTGATTTTGCGGGCATAAATGTCATCGATTTATTACTTGGTCTTTGTTTTGCTAATGAACCTAGTTACTCGCAAATGCTGGTGGATAAATTCTTGTATATGATGCCTGAAGATCAGCAGATCCTGCGTGAAAGCATGCGTATGACAAGTATTATGGATGACTTCTTAGCCGCAGAAGCTGAGCGCGATAGTGAATGGTTACAAACTAACTTAAAGCTGTTCATTCAAGTGTGTAAACTGCATGGTGATACTGCCATTGGCCACCATAATCAATTGGTCAGTAAATACATAGCGCAGCCTTCACAGCAAATGCAGCAACAACATATGGATAAAGTCACAGCCAGTGGGCCGCCTTTGCATGTGTTACTAAACTCACTAGAGCAGTTGCGTGATCGCCGTGCGGCAGCAAAGCGGGATGATATTCGCACCCGTTTCGATGACTTAACTAAGTTAAAACAGTGGATTAAGTAATGAACAAAAACGATTTTGTAATTCCACAAGGCAGCTATTTGCTTAACCACTCTGTTGGAAGACCATTAAAATCTGCTGAGCAGCATTTTCATCAGCAGTTTTTTGCCGCTTGGCAAAATGAAAATAAAGAGCCATGGCAACAGTGGCTGCAAGGTGTTGAGGCGTTTACGAGTAGTCTCGCTAAATTATTTAACTCGCACAGTGAGCTATTTTGCCCACAAGTTAACTTATCGAGTGGTTTAACTAAGCTGTTGATGTCGCACCCGCGACTGCAACAAGAAAATTGCAAAGTGTTGATGGCAGAAAGTGATTTTCCAAGCATGGGTTTTGCAATGCAAAAAGCTCTACCTGAAAGTGCTGAAATCGTGTTTATTGGTAAGCATGAAGACTTAACCGATGTTCAGGTTTGGCAGTCATATTTAGCGAAAAATGATATTGATTTAGTCTTTATTAGCCATGTTTATTCAAACACGGGTCAGCAAGCGCCTATTCACGAAATTATAAATATCGCGAAACAACACAACGCATTGAGCTTACTTGATGTTGCACAGTCTGCGGGCATTTTAGAGGTCGACTTAACTAAGCTTGATGCCGATTTTATGTTGGGCTCGAGTGTCAAATGGCTATGTGGTGGACCGGGTGCTGCTTATTTATGGGTTAACCGCAAGCAGCTATCACTTTGTCAGCCACAAGATGTTGGCTGGTTTTCTCATCAAAATCCGTTTGAGTTTGATATTAAGCACTTTGCTTATCATCAAACCGCGTTGCGCTTTTGGGGCGGTACCCCTTCAGTTGCACCTTATATTTTGGCTTCGCATAGTATTAATTACTTTGCTGATCTTGGTATTGAGAAAGTACGTGCTCATAACTTAGCAATGCTCGCGCAGTTTCATGATCAATTAGCTGATTATATGCGTTCACCAATACAGGCTGACAGATGCTCTGGAACGGCCATTATGCATTTTGGCGAGCAACAAGCGGCTGTTAAAGCTGCGCTTGAGGCTGCGAATATTGCGGTTGATGAACGTCACTTAGGCTTAAGAGTCTCTGCTCATATTTATAATGATCAGCAGGATATAGATACTTTTATCACAACTGTGAAAAGGGCCTTATAACAAAACGCTTAATTAAGTGAGCTCTTTTGAGGCAATAAAGCCTTGTTGATAACAAGGCAAAAATTTCGTAGTTAAGTTGTTCTTAATGAAAAGTTTTTAACGCAGGTAGCGACAGGTTTTATCCCTCAAAATGATTAAGTATTATTGCGAGTTGGTATTACGTTAAGAGCTTGTCGAGCCTTTGCTTTGGCAGAACGCCAGTGCGTCATTGGTTTTTCGGGGACCAGCGCTAAAATTTGCTCAAAGTCGATGTCATCAATACTAACTTCGTTACTGTGGGCAAACATAATTCGTTTTGGTTGCAGCGCTTTTAGCATCAACAAAGAGTTTAAATACAGCTTTGGGTAAAAAACAGGAAAGGGTGGCACAAGCCGCCCTTTTACTTTTACTAATAAATCAGCAATGTAAATTCGCTCGCTAGGAATATGATACAGACTAATATCTCGGTCGGTATGGCCTGGGCTATGCAGTGCTTGCCAATCGTCAAAGCCGGGTAGGGTTGCATCAGTGGCAAGGTAATAGTCAGCATCTAAATGGCGACTGTACCAAAGATTGTGGCGTTTTTTATTTAACCTACCGGCGACCCACCAAGCCAAAGCAATATCGGTTAAATGCATTAAGAAACCATCAATGCCTCTATACCATTGCCCTGGGGCGTTCGACGTCGCTATTTTTCCACCGCTTAACTTTCTTAATGCATGCGCTCCACCGGCATGATCTGGGTGCATATGGGTGACTACTATTAGTTTTAAGTCTGTGATGGGGCGCTTGAGTTGTTCGGTAATATAGTCAAATACAGTATCAACATCAGCACGGCAACAACCATCAAGTAGCATCAATTTATCTGGGTATTCAACCAAATAGATATTTTGGATATAACCTTCGAGCGTATGAATTTGCAAAACGATTGATCCCTAAACTTAATCAGCAAATGTTGTTATATCATGTCTGACCAGTTTTGGTAAGCTAGACTAATTGGATTGTGAGGCTCGTTCTTTGAGCTGTTTTTTGGTTTCTTCTAGCTGTGATACTTGCTTTTCGAGGAGGGCGATTTGGCTTTTATAATAAGCATTAATACGTTCGCTTTGTTTGCTAATAGCATCATCAATAGACGCTGCGCCTAACCTGTTTGCGGCATCTTGTGTCATATTATTGAGTTTACCAATGCGCTCACTCTGCTGTTTTTGTAGTTCTTTGATCTCTAACTGAAGGCGGTCTATTTCGCGATCGGCTTTCTGGATTTTTAAATAATCTTCAACACTTAAGTCTGCAGGCTTTTGCGGATTTGGCGGCTGCTCTGTGGCTGGGGGTTGGTTACTTGCGGGTGGTGGTGTAATTTTTACTATTGCTGCATCTTTACCACAAGGCTGCTCTGTAAAGGTGGCAACCCCGTCAATCATGCACTTATAAATAGTGGCTTGACTGTTGGCGCTGGCAGATAGGGCAAGAGTAAAAAATGCAAAACGAAACATAGCATCACTTTGTGTAGCAAATAGATACTTAGCATGCATGAAATATAATGAGGAGTGCAAGTTTTCGGACATAAAAAAACCGCTAAAAAGCGGTTTTTAATAATAAAATGGTGGAGAAGGAGGGATTCGAACCCTCGATAGAGCTACAAACCCTATACTCCCTTAGCAGGGGAGCGCCTTCGGCCACTCGGCCACCTCTCCAGCGCATAATTCTGATTGTAATTTGCTGAAATAAATCAACAAATAAAAATAAGTGGTGGAGAGATAGGGATTTGAACCCTAGAGGGGCTACAAACCCCTGCCGGTTTTCAAGACCGGTGCATTCGACCACTCTGCCATCTCTCCACATCGTGATGCGAGAATAATACTTAGCTGAATCGGCTGTGTAAATAGGAAAAAGTTTGTTTGCTTGTTTTTTGAGCGTAAAGAGGGTGTTTTTTGTAAAAAGGTTTAATTATTTGCTGTTTTTAACTTAAAAGAAGGGGGTTGGGGCAGTAAACGGAGGAGCTAAAGAAGGATCTTCGTTAGTGGTTGGGTGTTTACTGCACCGATAAAGTAACCATGGTTGGGGATTACTTGTGTTGTACTGCGCCGCCAAGAGCTAACTTTTTGCCGTAGCGATTTAGTTTTGCCAACATTTTTGCTTTGCGGTTTGTTGGTTTTACGGCAACATGAGTTGCAGCGTTTTGGTTTAATGTATTAATTGGGTTCATTACTTTGCTCCGGGTTGTGTTTGGTTGAAAATGTGAGTATTTTGCAATCAAACTGAACAAAAATAAAACGATAAAAATTGAGTCTGCCAGATAACTTTTTATAATCCGAAAGTCTTTTATTAACATGGGGTTAAGTTTTTAAATACACATTGCGCTGCATGCTTATGCAATTGTGTTTGCGTTGAAGTATAAGTAAATAAAGGTTTTTAGCTTTTGGTGTTTTTATTTATGCGTTTTTAGAGTGAGAAAGTGACTAATTATTCAGATTAATATAATTTGAACGAGCGTGGTGTTTTTGCCATGTAAGAAAAGAAGTAACCGTTGATGTTGATAATAATAAAGCCAAGTGACAAAAAAAATCATAAAAACAGTGTTGATTGGCTACTAAAAGAATGTAAAAAAAGACAGATTGAGCCTGAATTGTATTTAACCACAGGCAAGTTTGAGAATGATTGCGCTGATATTACGCATTTGGCTAAAAACCAGAGTCAAGTTGTGGTGATTGGTGGTGATGGGACGCTGCATTTAGCTGTTAATGCATTAATGTCGAGTCGCTGTTCTATCGCGTTAATTCCAGCAGGCACAGGAAATGATTTTGCGCGTGGCTTTGCGTGTAAACAACAGGCTTGGTATGAGGCTGTTTTTAATAGCCGTACAGAATTAATCGATGTTGGACAAATCAATCAACGCTATTTTATTAATGTGGCGGGAATAGGTTTTGACGCTGAAGTAGTGACTAAACTAAATAAAGCCGGAAGTTTTAGCTCGTTTGGCTACACTTGGCAGGGCATCAAACAGCTATTTTCATTTCGGGCACGATCACTTCAGGGTGAGTTTAATGGTAAAGCACTCAACTACAGTAATTTAGCGACGATTTTTGCTAATCATCATTACTTTGGTGGTGGCTTAAAGATTGCCCCTCGGGCAAAGTTAAATGATGGTCTGCTTGATTGCTACTGCATGCCAGCTGGCGGTTTATTGAAAAACCTGCTCAGCTTTTTGTATTTACTGCTCGTAAAGCATCATAGTTTGCACGCGCTGGAATATACCCGGTTAACGACTGCCGAGATCACCACGAAAGGACTGGCTATAGAAGCCGATGGTGAGCTCGTTGGTTTTACTCCGGCTAAAGTTAAGATACACAAACAAGCACTTCGTTTTCATGTGCCATAAAAAAGCGCCGGCAAAATTTGCCAGCGCTTGGTGTTAGAGGCGACATAGTCACTTCTAACTGGGGATGGAGCTTTTTTGCTGTAGGTTACGTGCAGCAAAAAATGCTTTAATTTGTCGAGTTGGAGTTAGCACGATAGCATTTCCGAATAACACCAAGCTAAATCCCATAAAGGTATTCGCTTGCCATTCGAATCCTTCAAATAAGGTGCTTAAAACCACTGCAACCAGCGGGAACAATACGATTACATAGCTTGCTCGCTCAGGGCCGATATTTTTAAGTAGCGCGAAGTAACAAGCAAATGCGATTACGGTGCCAAACACTGCTAAGTAGAAAAGCGATACCCAATAGCTACTTGGGGCGTTCAACGTGAGCTCAACGTCACTTACTAAAACATAAGCAGCTAGCCCTAAAGCGCTGTATAACATACCCCAGGCATTGCCTTGAAGTACGCCGATATTACGCTGAGAGTTTCGAACGCTGACCATATTCCCTAATGAAGCCACAAAGGTTCCAGATAGCGCAAGTAGTAACCCGACCAACGCACCATTACTCAAGTCGAATTGCTGAATTTGTGGCCAAAATAAGCTGGCAATACCCATTACGCCAAGTAGTGCGCCAAAGTAAATTCGTTTTGCAATTGGCTTGGCGAAGAACAAGCGGGTGTTAATGATGTTCATCAATAGCAACATCGAAAACGCTATTGAGGCCATTGCTGAGGTGAGATAATTCTGCGCCCAATACAGCACTAAATAATTTAAACCAAAGTTAAATAAAGCCAATAATGCAAAAATTCCGTGATCACGCAGTGAATATTGCATAGGGAGTTTTTTTACCAGCACAAAGGCCCACATTAAAATGGCTGCAATGGCAAAGCGGTAAAATAAAGAGACCTCAACAGCGACATCACCTAGTTGAAACTCAATAGCTAGCCAAGTCGATCCCCAGATCAGTACTGTAGCAAGGTAGAGAGCGGCGCTTTTCATAGTTAGTACCCAAAAATTGAAAGTATGTTCATTTTAATCCTCTTCTGTATACTTAACATATACAGAAAACTAGAAATGCAACCTATACAGTTTGGTGGGCTATGTCACAAGTTATCAGTCGTAGTAACAGTGAGTTCTTATATCAACAAGTTATTCAGCTAGTTAGAGATCTTTGCTTGCAAGGCTCGTTATTACCGGGTGAAAAGTTACCTTCGCTCAGAAAAATGGCAGACAAGCTCAACATCAGTATTCCTACTGTAAAACAAGCGTATCAATTACTTGAAGGGCAAGGATTGATTGAAGCAAGAGAAAAGTCAGGCTACTTTTTAAAGTCTTCACAGTTAAATCAGTCACGACCAAAGCGAGTTAGGCTCAGTCGAGAGCCGACTACAGTCAATAAGCAAGGCTTGATTGAGCAAGTCTACAGCGCTATCCATAAAGCTAATGTGGTGCCATTTGGTATCGCCAACCCTGTAGCCGCTGCACCTACAGATAAAGCACTGGCACGAACAATGCGCCGAGTAATGACATTAGCGGGCGCATCGGCAATTAATTACGGCCCTATGGATGGCTTTGCACCACTTAAAAAACAACTCATTCATCGCTATCTGGATTTTGGCATTGGGGTTGATAGCGATGAATTAGTGATCACCAATGGTGCTCAAGAGGCACTGGCGATTGCCCTTAAGTGTGTCGCTAAACCCGGTGATGTTATTGCTATCGAGTCGCCTTGTTATTTTGGCATTATCGAATTAATTGAAAGCTTAGGTTTAAAGGCACTGGAAATACCGCTGTGCCCCGATGAAGGAATATGGCTAGATGATTTGGCTCAAGCACTCGATGAGCATGATATAAAAGCCTGTGTGTTTTCAACCTCATTAAATAACCCTGTTGGCAGTTTTATGCCTGATGCCAAGCGTGAGCAATTAGTGGCACTTTTAGAGCAGCGTGACGTGGTGCTTATTGAGGATGATGTTTATGGCGACTTACATTTTACAGCCAAGCGTGCGACGCCTGCACAAGCTTATTCAAAAAAGGGCTTAGTGATCACCTGCGCGTCGTTTTCAAAAACAGCCGCACCTAGTTACCGCATTGGTTGGATCATTGCCGGTAAGTTTGCAGAACAAGCAAGGCGACACAAACGCGCGCTTAGTTGCTCTGCGCCACTTATAAACCAGTGGACCTTGTATGAGTTTATAGCTAGCGGTGAGTACGACCGTAACATTCGTTTGCTTAGACAGCGCTTAAGTACCAACAAAGAGCGTATGATTTGGTGCCTGCAGCAATATATGCCAAGTTGTGCGCGTATAAGTAACCCGCAAGGGGGCTGTGTTATCTGGGTTGACCTTGGTAGCCAATATGATGCGGTAAAGTTATTCCACTTGGCATTAGAGGCGGGGATCAGCATTACTCCAGGGTTGATATTCTCAGCGGGTAAAAAATACCGTAGCTGTTTTCGCTTAAGTTATGGCTTGCCTTGGTCTGAAAACTTAGAGCAGGCGATTAAAACGTTATCGCAACTGACTGTGCTGGCCAAAAAATAAAAAAGCGCAGAGCAAGCTCTGCGCGAAAGGACCAAGTGTTTTGGTTCAGGGATGTTAATTCATTACTCTGCGTTCTGTTTAAAAGTAAATAGTTGATACTCTTTTAGCTCTGGTACTAGAACTACTAGCTCTTGCTCTTTATGAGCGATATCAGCAAAGCTGCCGCATAATGCATCTGCACGCTCTTCAAGTTGAGCTGCCTGTGTTTCTACACGCGCTTCGATTTGTGCGCCCATGTTTTCCATACGTTGCTCAAACTCATCCATGTCGCCACCTGAACCTAAAAGTTCAGAGCCTAGCGCCACTAAAATACTGCCCATCGATTGCATCATGGCTGACTCGACAGCCGATTCGATTTGCTCATCGAATTGGTCTTCAAAGTTTTGGCCAAATTTTTCGAAATTTTGCTGACCCATGGTGAACGCACCTTGCTGATAGAAAGCGTTTTGTACTTCTACGCTGATATCGTCCATTAATTCTGAAATGTCGCTTAGGCCATCAATATTGAAAGCATTTGATACTTCTTCGATGGCTACACCAGCTATTTTTACACCATCAAGTGCGATATTTGCTACTTCAGGAAGTTGGCTGCGTAAGCTGTCTGAGTAATCTGCAATTGCTTGCTGTTGTGAAGCATCAAGCGACACGCTTTGACCATCGATATATAAAGTGTGTTGATCGATGATTTTCATAGTGCGATTATCGGCTGTGTATACTTCTAACTCGCTTGGTGTGATGCGTACATCATTTATAAATTCAACATCACACTGCTCACCGCTGAATGAAATATTTGTATCATTATCGTTATGAGCCATTGCGCTGGTAGCGATAAATAAAGAACTTACTAACAATAACTTTTTCATTTTTTTCTTTCCTGTTTGAAATGACACAAATACATAATCAAATTGAATGCCATAATTTATAAGTTCAATTAATTCAATGGTTTGATGTGTTTTTATGATTTTTTGAAAATTGCGGTCAATAATTTTTTAACCACTTTTTAGTCAAATTAACTAAAAAACACACATGCATAAATGACTCTTATCGAAACGATAAAAAACTCTCACTTTTCAGAAATCAAATTTAGCGCTATTTATTCACAATATTGACATATGACCTATTTAGCATGGGTGTATGGCTTTATTTTGGTGGTTTTTTAGATACTAAATTACTACTGAGCTTTTTAATCTTTGCCAATTCATCGAGCAAATTTTAATCTCAAGAATTGGTCTCAAACACTTTATGGAGTGGGTTGTGGGTAAGACATTTAGTTATGACGCGCTAGATGACGATTTTGTTGAAGACGAGTACGAAATGGTCGGGCGTAATCAACACGACAAGAAAAAGCAACGCGTTAAGAAGAAGTTGGAAGACTATCTTGAACAAAAACGCTTGCGTAGAAACTTAGGCGATGACGACTTTGACGAGTACTTGAACGACTAAGCATAAATTTAGATAAAGAGGCAATTTGCCTCTTTATTGCTTTTAGACTTTGTTATTTGCCCAGTGCAGCTGCGATGTCTGATTCGAGCTGTTCAGGCTTTGTGAGTGGCGCATATCGCTTAATTGCTTTGCCATCTTTACCAATTAAAAATTTGGTGAAGTTCCATTTTATTTTGCGGGTGATAAACCCCGGTAACTCTGATTTTAGGTATCTAAAAACAGGGTGAGCATGTTCGCCATTCACATCGACTTTGCTCATCATTAAAAAGATAACGCCGTAGTTAATGAGGCAGCCTTCTTTAATTTCCTTCGCGTCCCCAGGCTCTTGTTTACCAAATTGGTTACAAGGAAAACCAATTATTACTAAGCCTTGTTCATGATACTTTTCATGCAGTGCTTGTAAGCCTTCATATTGTGGAGTGAAACCGCATTTACTTGCTGTATTTACAACAAGTACAACCTTGTTTTCAAAATCAGAAAAGTCAACGGTTTGGCCTTGTAGGCTGGTAGCAGAAAGTTGGTGAAATTCGCTCATAGTGATAACTTTTTATTATTGTTGCATTGATTCTAACTTGCTTGGCATTTTTCTAAAAGGGTAAATTTTAATCAGCGGCTTTTCTTACTTGGGGATAAGCATCGCAGCTAACTTAAAATTATAAATAATCCCATTCCTGCCAGTGTTGTGTAGTATATGTTATGTGTTTTATAAGCCACGATAACAGACGCAACAGCAGCGCTTAGATAGGGATTTTGCCAATCTAGATTTATCCCTTCGTCATTAATAAATACAATGGGCACCCAAATCGCGGTGAGTACGGCAGGGGCACTAAAACTTAAAAATTGCTGCATTTTCGGGCCGACTTTGAATGGTAATGCGCGGTGCAGAAATAAGTAACGTGTGAAGAAGGTAATACACGCCATTAATAAAATGGTGGTCATCATAGTATATGCTCCTCTTTTGCTTGCCAGCGACTAATTAGGTAACCCACTGTCATAGCGATAAGAGCCGCGGTGACAAGCCAAAGTTGAAAGCCCTGACTTTTCAATAGCGTTGCAACAACGCCTGCGGTGATCACTGTAGCCAGTGTTGCAAGGTTCTTAACTCCCGGAATAACTAAAGCAATAAACGTGGCAGCGATGGCAAAATCAAGGCCAAGGTGGGTTAAATCGGGAAGGAGACTTCCTGCGACAATACCTAGTAAGGTCCAGATATTCCAGGCAATATAAAAACTAAAGCCGGCACTGAGTGCGTAAATAAGGCGCACTTTCGTTCGGTATGCTTTACGATGGTGCGAAAAAGCAAATAATTCATCTGTTAGTACAAAACTCACTGGCAGTCGCCAACGAAAGGGTTGATCTATGACTTTGTGGCGAATAGCTAAACCATATAAAAAATGCCGAGAGCTAATAATGAGTGTGGTAAATAAAATAGTTAAAAGCGGCGTATTGCCTGCCATTAATTCAATCGCAACGAGCTGTGCTGAACCTGCAAATACCAACAACGACATAGCTTGTGTTTCTAGGGCACTGAAGCCATTTTGAACAGCTAACGAGCCACATAAAATTCCCCAAGGTAACACCGCAAGGCATAAGGGGAGCATGTCGAAAAATCCTTTTAGCAAGGCTCTTATTGTTGATTTATGCATCTTATCGCTCATGTTTGTTGTTATGGCTCAGATCAAAACAGCTGAAATAGAGGTGTGTCAAAATAACTGAAGTTTGCAATAATGTATAGCCGAGCCTGTTGCTGAAATCATTAGCATCTTTTAAAGGGAAAGTTACAATGTCAAAAGTTAAAGTATGGGATGGCTTTATAAGAAGCTTCCATTGGTTATTAGTTGCCGCCATCGCAACACTCTATTTTAGTGCTGAAGAAGGTATGTTGGAGCTGCATTTTACTGCAGGCTACTTCACTCTAGCGCTTATTATTACACGTCTTGTTTGGGGCATTATTGGTAGTAAAACGGCAAAGCTCTCTGCACTTATTCACTCTCCTGTTGCTGCAATTAAGTCATTTACAAGCAATGAACATAAAGCGGGTCATGGCGCAGCGGGTAGTTATATGGTGATAGCCTTTTTTGCGCTACTCATCGTACAGTTAACCTCTGGCTTAATGACCAGTGACGATATTTTAACGGATGGCCCGCTGGTGGCGCATGTATCCTCAGATACCGTAGAGTTTGCCGGTTGGCTCCATCATTTAAACTTTGACATCTTGTTGTATGCCATTGTGTTGCATGTATTAGCGATTGTGATTTACCGCATTAAGGGAAAAAACTTAGTGAAACCTATGCTAACGGGTAATAGTGAGCAAGTTGCGGTTACTGAGCCTGTTACTAAATCACCGTTGATAGCTTTTGTTATTTTTGCAGTGTGCTTAGTGGTGCTATTTACGACTTGGGGTGCAGAGCCGCTCAGCTATTTGCTTGGCTAGGTAATCTAATACCAATCCGCAATAATACTTAATCATTTTGAGGGATAAAACCTGTCGCTACCTGCGTTAAAAATTTCTGATTTAGAACAAACTAAATAACGAAATTTTTGCCTTGCTATCAACGAGGTTCTATTGCCTCAAAATAGACCACTTAATTAAGCGAATTGGTATAAGACATTAAAAAAGGCGCTAATAAGCGCCTTTTTAGTTTAAGTTTTTAACTAGTCTTTGAAAGACTTATGGCAATCTTTACAGCCTTTAGCCCATGCGCCAAATGCTTTGCCAATTACTTTTTTATCGCCGCTTTGTGCTGCAACTGCTAGCTCATCTGCATATTGTTGGAAAGCAACTGCTTTTTTCATAAAGGTTTCGTTGTCGCTCCATACAGCTGCAAGTGCAGATGTATCACCCTTATCAGAACCCGCTACGAAAGCTTCCCAAGGCATTTTAGATAGTGCTGCTGCATTGTCGGCACGCTTTTGAAAACGTTCTGCATCAAAAGGTACTTTTCCTTTTAGCATATCGCCCATGTCACCAATTTGTACGCGGATCATTGAAAATGCTGCCTGACGATACTCGATTGCATCGCTTGGCTCTTCAAATACAGAATTTGCTGATGCGCCCAGTGCCATTGTAGATAGCATTGCACCCACTACTAGTTGTTTTAATTTCATTCCTTTTGCCCCTTAAGATGTCATAAAAGTAAACTAACTGAGTTTTATCTTAGCTCAATATAATATTCAAGTGTATTGCGGTTAATCTTAACTTAAGTTTAATTTAATCATTTATATCAATATCAGCGAAGATCATGCCGCGGCGCATGCTTCTTGTTGCTAAGAAAACCTCGCATAGTAAAGATAAAAATCCACATATCAGCAGCGCCATAGCGGCCACAAAGCAGCTAGCAATTGTCACGCTCAAGTTGATAGATTGAATATGCGATAAAAATAGACACATAACCACAGCACATACTAATAAAGCACTGAGTACACTTAGACTAAATGCAATATGGATGCAGCGAGAGCGTTTCAACAGTGCCCTTAGCTCCGTTGTTAATGACTTATTGAAGTCTTCATCCGTACTGACTTTAAGCTTGCGTTCTAACTGTCGCGCTCGATCGGTAATACGCGCCAAGCGGTTGGAAAGCACGCCTAACGTTGCTGCAATACCGGTAATTAAAAAGACGGGTGCAACAGCCGTTTGAATCACCTTTGCCATGGTAAGAATGTTGATAACTTCTGAATTCATCAGTCTCTCCGCTCATTGTTATATTTTATTTACAGTGGTTTACAATTTAAGTTTGACATTTAACCCATTTAAATCAGTCTGTTACAGTTTCCTTTTGGCAGGGTGGTCACTTTGTTGTAACCAAGCTGTTGCTAGTTTGTGTTTTTGAGCTTTATAGTCGTCGAACAATTCTAATATCATTGAATTGAGTAAATACAATAATATAAAACTCATCCGAGGGAAAATGATGTCTCCAAGTAAAATGAAGCGAACCGCTCTATCATCGGCTATTGGGTTAGCAATGATGTCTTATGGTGTTACAGCAGCAACACTTGATCTTAACAAGGGCTATGTTCCTGAAATATCTAATGTAAAAAGTTACTCTCAAGATAAAACAATTAACAATAAAACTCGCTATATTATTCAACTCGAGGATGAACCTCTTGCAACTTATAAAGGCGGAATCATCGGCCTACAGGCTACCTCTGCAGAGGTAACTGGGGAGAGTAAGTTAAATCTTTCTTCAAACCAAGCGTTAAAGTACAGCAGTTACTTAAAAGCTAAGCAAAAGAGCGTAGCTCGTGACGCTGTATCTATAAGTGGTGGAGCTGTTTCTCATACGTTTAGCACTTTATTCAATGGTGTTGTTATTGAGGGCGCTGAAGGTCAAAGAGAAGCTCTGGCTAGACTACCAGGCGTTAAAAAAGTATTCCTAGATACTGAATATCATACAGTAATGGACGCATCAATTGATGTAATCAAAGGTGTTGAAGCGTGGCAAGCATTAGGTGGTCAATCTGAAGCTGGTAAAGGTGTTAAGGTTGCGATTATTGACTCAGGTATTCGCCCTGAAAATCCTATGTTTTCAGATGTAGGTTTTACGGCTCCAGAGTTCAGTGAAGAAGAAGCTGCTTACTTAGCAACAAATCCTGATTATTGTCGAATGGATGGTGGTGAAGCTGACTTTTGTAATAACAAGTTAATTGTTGCACGTGCTTTTGGTCCAACTCCTTCTAGTGTTCATCCAGATGAGTATATTGGCTCTCCTTTAGGTTATGATGGTCACGGGACGCACGTAGCTGGTACTGCGGTTGGTAACCCAATGGAAATCACCTACCAGGGTAACAATGTGTCTATTTCTGGTGTAGCTCCTGCAGCTCAACTGATGGCGTATAAAGCACTATGGCATACAGCTGATGGTCGCGGCAGTGGTACTACAACCGCGCTTATGTCTGCATTAGAAGCCGCAATTAAAGACGGCGCAGATGTTATTAATAACTCATGGGGTGGTGGTGCAGGAGCAAACCCTGCATCAAGTGCTTACAGCGACTTATTTACAGCAGCAGAAGAAGCAGGTGTTGTTGTTGTTACTGCAGCAGGTAATGATGGTAATGGACCACAAACAATTGGCTGTCCAGGATGTATCGAGTCTGGTTTAACAGTTGCAAATACCCAAACAGGCCGATTTTTTTCGCAGCAAATTGAGGTTGATGGCGAAAGCTATTTAAGTATTGAGGGTAGTAATGGCCTATTAAAAGAAACGCTTTCTTTACCGGTTATCTCTGCACAAGTTATCGCACCAGATAACTTTGAGGGTTGCGAAGAGTTTGCGGAAGGAATTAGTTTTGCTGATTCTGTTGCATTAATCTCTCGTGGTGCTTGTGCTTTTAGTGTTAAAGCTGAAAATGCAGCTAAAGCAGGTGCTTCTGCAGTGATTATTCACAATAATACTGCAGGTGGTGCGATGGGGATGTCTATGGATGATGCTCCAATCCCAGCTTCAGCTATTAGCCAAGAAGATGGTTTAAGCTTAGTTGAGTTATTGAAAGAAGCAGAAGAGCCTGTTATCGCGACTCTTGATCCAAGTGTGCAAAGAACTATCGTAGCTAAGTTCACTGATGCAGTTAATTCTTCGAGTTCACGAGGACCAAACGGTGAACCAAGCTTCCTAAAACCTGATATTGCTGCTCCAGGTACAGACATCCTGTCTGCATACTCTCCAGATGAGGGAAATGGATTAACATTCACGGCAATCTCTGGTACTAGTATGGCTAGCCCTCATGTTGCGGGTGCAGCTGCACTTATTAAGCAAGCACACCCAGAATGGGATGCTGTACAGATCAAAACCGCTTTAATGAGTACATCGAAGATGGATGGACTTCATAAAGAAGATCTTGTCACTAAAGCAGATGCTTTTGATGTTGGTGCTGGTCGCCTAGATGTACCTAGTGCATTAAATGCGTCGCTTACATTTAGTCACGGTTCTTATGCTGATCCTAGCTGTCTAAGCGTATGTAGCTTCAAAAATACTGTGCAAAATATGAGTGACACCTCGGGAGAGTGGACAGCTAAAGTAGTTACAGACATGGATGGTGCAGAAATCTCTATATCGCCTAGCACTATCACTCTAGAAGCGAATGGTTCTGTGACGACTGGAGAAGATAATACTGAGACACGCACCGATATTGCAGAGTTTAATTTAGATATTGACTCAACATACAATAGTGTTAAAGGTTGGAATTTTGGTCATGTTGTATGGACGCACTCTGAAACAGGTCAGGTAGCTCACCTTCCATTTGCTATATACGATAATGAAGAAACAAATGCGAGTTTCTTCACCGCTAATGTTGATGCTGATTCTTTAAACTCATCAACACCTGCGAAAGTAGGCGTTAAATTTGCTAATTCTGGCTTTGAAAACGAATTAACCGTTAATGTTAAGCTTGATGAAAATGCAGAGCTACTTAAAGGCACTTCACCTTTAGTGGAAGTTGCACGTGGAGCCGGTGAAGTAACTGTTAGTGAAGATAATAAAGAACTAACATGGACTGGTAAGTTAGACCCTAAAGTTATGACTCTTTCTGATGATAACTTGTTAGGTACGTTCTCTTTAGCAGAAGCTGGAGCAACAGCTGTTGCGTGCCCAAATGGTTGTGATGAATTTACGGTAACCGTTGATGCTGACTTTATCTATGATGGAAAAGAATATTCAGCATTTACAGTTTCTGATAATGGTTTCGTTGCTGTTGGTAGTGATGTGAACGTCAGTGGTGCGTGGTCTCCGCGTGCATTCCCTAATACTCGTACGCCAAATGGTGTTATTGCACCTTTATGGGCCGATTATGACTTAGCGGGTGGTGCAACTGGCGGTGGTGAGCTGTATATAGCAACACTTGAAAGTGGTCACATTGTTATTGAGTGGCATGATGTTGAAGAATACGCTAGCACTTCAGGTGATAAGTACACTTTCCAAGTTATTTTGAAAGAAGGTACGGATGAAGTACGTATTAATTACATAGATGTTCCAGCGTTACCTTCTGCTTATTCGGCTGGCGCTGAATCTGCTGATGGTGGTGTCGGTGTTGCACTAAGTACAGTTCCAACAGGGACAGCTCTTGGTCAAGGTTATATGGTTGAGCAAACCCAAGGTGGTACAGTTGAAATTCAGTATCAAGCATTTGCGAAAGACCGTAGCAACTATACTTCGGCAGATTCTGTAGTTACTGATGAAGAGCAAACTATCAATATCAATGTATTAGAAAATGATATGGGTGAATCTCGATTCACGTTTGATGGTAAGGCTGCTTCGGAATTAGATAATGCAGAGTTCCTTGTCCACAAAGGTGTGAAAGTTAAGGGTAGCCTTGAGTCTTCAACAGTTAAAGTTGTTTCTGCACCAAGCAACGGTACAGCAACAGTGAAAGAAGATGGTACCATAGACTATAAACCTAATGCTCAGTTCGCAGGTGAAGATAGCTTTACTTATACTGTACGTGAGAGCTCAGGTATGGAATCAGAAGAAACAAGTGTTTCTATTGTTGTAAATGATACAATTGCTGATCCAGCTCCTGTCGTTGAAGAACCGAAGAAAAAATCTTCTTCAGGTTCACTAGCATGGTTAACATTACTTGCTGCACCGTTCGCATTCATGCGTCGTCGTAAGCAAAAGTAATTATTTGAAAAATAAGTGATAAAAGGGAGCTTCGGCTCCCTTTTTACATTGCTTCACAAAGGCTACTTATAAATTCACGGTTAATTACTTATATTAGGGACTTAATAATAAAAATTAATTTAGGATCCCTATGAAAGTTGGCCACTCACTTTGTCTCGCGGCACTCTCTTTAGCTATTTTAACTGCCTGTAATAAAGCTCCTGATGACTCAAATAAAAAAGATACAATAAAACAATCGGGTGCAACTGAGTCGATTCAAATAGCAGCTCCCGTTGCTAAAAAAATACCTCATGAAATGACCATTCATGGTGACACACGTATCGATAACTACTACTGGATGCGTGATGATGAGCGCAAAGATGCCGCTGTTATTGCTCATTTAAATGCTGAAAATGCGTATGTTGAAAGCAAATTGGCACATACTCAAACGCTACAAAACACCCTTTTCGAAGAGCTTAAAGGACGTATTGAAAAGGATGACGATACCGTACCGACAAAAAAAGGGGATTATTATTATTTCTCACAAACGCGTGGTGATGATGAATATCCGGTTTATGTGCGTAGCCAAGATAGTCAAGGAGAGGGTAAGCAAGTTATTTTAAATGTAAATGAGCTTGCTAAAAATCATGATTACTTTGCTGTCACCGGTTTAGCTGTGAGTCCAAATGGCAATTTACTTGCTTACGGTGAAGATACAGTTAGTCGTCGCATTTACACAATTAAAGTTAAAGATTTAACCACAGGTAAAATGCTCACAGAGAGCCTTGAAGGCACGGAAGGTGATGTCGTGTGGGCTAATGACAACAAAACCTTTTACTACATCAAAAAAGACCTACAAACGCTGTTAGGCTACCAAGTATATCGCCATACGCTAGGTACCCCGCAAGCCGACGATGAGCTGGTTTACGAAGAGACAAACACTAGTTATTACACCGGTATCTACAAGAGTAAAGACCAACAAGATATTTATATTAGTCATGGCAGTACTAGTGCGTCGGGTGTCTCGGTTATTGATGCAAATGATGTTAAAGCAATGCCGAAACGTTTTATTGAACGTGAAGCTGGGCTTGAATATGATATTCAAAAATTAGGTGATTGGTATTACATCGTTACCAATTTAAATGCGGTTAACTTCCAACTGATGAAAGTGCACCGTGATAAAGCCCATGATAAAACCAATTGGCAAACGGTTATTGCTGGTCGCGATAAGGTTAAATTTGAGGGTATTGAGTTATTTAACAATCACTTGGTTTATGAAGAACGTGAAATGGGGCAAACCCGTATCACTATTCGTGACCTTCGCAACCAACAAGAGCAAATAGTTGCGTTTAATGATCCAACGTATATGGTTTTTAGCTATGGTAATAGTGAGTTAGATAACCCTAATTTACGTGTTTACTATTCAAGTATGACAACCCCAGGTAGTAGCTACGATATCAACCTCGAAAGTGGCGAAAAAACACTGCTTAAACAGCGTACAGTATTGGGTGATTTCAACCCGAGCAATTACACATCTGAACGCATATATGTAACTGCGCGAGATGGTGTTAATGTTCCAGTGAGCCTTGTTTATCGAAAAGATAAGTTTAAAAAAGATGGCTCTAATCCGCTTATGCAATATGGCTATGGTTCGTATGGTGCGACCATGGATCCAAGCTTTTCTAGTTCACGATTAAGCTTACTCGATCGTGGTTTTGTATTTGCAATTGCACATATCCGTGGCTCGCAGATGTTGGGTCGTCCTTGGTACGAAGACGGCAAGTTACTTCATAAACAAAACACCTTTAATGACTTTGTTGATGTGACTAAATCATTGGCTGCTCAAAAATATGCAGATAAAGATAATGTTTTTGCCATGGGTGGCAGTGCGGGTGGCTTACTAATGGGGGCTGTTGTAAATCAAGCGCCTGAACTTTATAAAGGAGTGATTGCGGCAGTGCCTTTTGTTGATGTGGTCACGACTATGCTAGATGACAGCTTACCACTAACAACAAATGAGTATGACGAGTGGGGTAACCCGAACGATAAAGTCTATTACGATTATATGCTGTCGTATTCGCCGTACGACCAAGTTAAGAAACAGGCTTACCCAAATATGTTAGTCACCACCGGCTTGCATGACTCTCAAGTTCAGTATTTTGAGCCAGCAAAATGGGTTGCTAAGCTGCGTGAATATAAAACCGATGATAACCTATTGCTTTTTAAAACTGACATGGAAGCAGGTCATGGCGGTGCTTCTGGGCGCTTTAAGAGCTTACAAGACACCGCTTTATATTATGCATTTATGCTAGATTTAGCGGGTATCGAAAAATAATAACAACGCAGGCATCCGTGATTAAACGGGTGCCTGCATTGCTAAATTAAAACGAAACTCACTGCCTTTTCCCAAGGTACTGCTGACGTTTATTTCACTATCCATTAGGGTGAGCAATTGCTTGCAAATAGCCAGTCCTAAGCCTGTTGAGCCTCGTTTTATGCTATTACGGGCCTGATAATGAGGTTCAAAAATAGCATTGAGTTCATCCTCATGAATACCAACCCCAGTATCAGATACTGCCACGTATAACTGATCACTTTGTTGGCTAACCTTGACGGCAATTTCACCGCCACTTGGGGTGTGTCGAATAGCATTCTCAATTAAGTTTGTTAGTACCCGCTCTAATTTTGCAATGTCTGCCGTCACGGTAAAGTCGCAAATTTCTGGGATAACCCTGAGTGAAATTCCTGCGGATTGTGCAGTGAGTGCAAGCTTTGCCACGCAATCATAAATCAACTCGCCTAAATTAAAGGTCTCTGATTGAATTTTTACTTGGCCGCACTCTAAATTAGCAAGTTCAAAAATTTGTTCGATCAGATGTTTTAATTGCTGGCAGTTATCCATTGCAAGGTTGAGGTAATGACGTTGCTCAGGTTCGTTTAAGTGGCTATCCGGTTTATTGATCACCTCAAGAAAGCCGTGCAGTGAAGATAGCGGCGTACGTAAATCATGTGATAAATGCGTAAGTAACTCACGGCGTTGTTTATCGGCTTGCTGTAATGACTGAAACTGCTCATCAATACGTGCGAGCATGGCATTGACGCCTTTGCTTAAATTGCCAATTTCATCATCAGCAGTGTAGCTAGAGTCCAATGACATTTTGGTTAGGCTGTAGTTAGCCGCTTCTATTTTATTAAGCTCTTTATTGAGTTTTTTTAACGGTAAGGTGAAAAAACGAAATAACAGCAACATCGCAATAAATAGCGCAACTAAGGCGGCTATAAACCACATTGCGGCAAGCCAAAGGTTATCATTGGCTTTAATGTTTTTAAGGGTTGTATCGTAAGCTTGCCCGCCAATTATCACGTACAAATAACCTTGCAGTTGTTGCTGATTATAAACTGGTGCGGTCGAAAAAATTTTTACGCCATCCTTGCTACGCGGGTCGTCACCATAAATTGGCGTGGCAGTGGGGTTGTCGAGTAGCTGCTGTATTGGGCTTAAGTTTATTTGTTGCCTTACGACTTGCCCCGGTTTGGCTGAATAAGTCAGTAAATGACCTTCTGGGTCTACAAAATAAAACTCAAAAGCTGGACCAAGTATCATCAGCGTGTGAAATAAGTTTTCTAGTGCCTTATAGTCATACACACCTTGCTGGATCAGTGGGTTATCATGCACTAAATGTTCGGCTAATTGAAGGTGCAAGTTTTGCTGAGCATGGTGTACAGAGCTTTGCTCTAGCTGCTTACTCCAATTTAAAACCAGTGCACACAACAGGCTAAAAATAAGCACCAATGACCAAGCCAATTTTTGATAAAGCGTCATTGATTTCATTAGTTTACACTCAATTGGCTAGGGTTTAATTTATAGCCTACGCCCCAGACTGTTTCGATAAAGGTTGTAGGGTGATGCTGCTCAAATTTACTGCGTAAACGGTTTATATGGGAATTAACCGTATGCTCGTAGCCGCTGTGTTGGTAACCCCACACTTGGTCTAGTAACTGTTGGCGGCTAAAAACATGGTTTGGGTGTTTAGCAAAATAGACTAGTAAATCGAATTCGGTGGCGGTTAAGTTAATTGCTTGGTCAGCTAAAAATGCTTGGTGGCTGGCAAATTCAATATGGAGTTCACCAAGTTGAATGACTGCTTGAGCGCTATCTTCATGATGTGATTGGGCTGCCATAAGTTGTGACCTATGCCGTAATTGTGTTTTTATTCGTGCTTGTAACTCTCTGGCGAAGAACGGCTTGCAAATGTAATCATCAGCGCCCATTTCCAGGCCAATCACTCTGTCCATATCGCTACTGAGTGCAGTTAGTAAAATAACGGCAATACTTGGGTAGTGCTCTTTAATTTTGCGGCATAAGCTCAAGCCATCCATTTGTGGTAGATTGATATCGAGTAGCACCAAGCCGTAACTTGAGCTGGCAAGCTTCTTTATTGCAGCTTCAGCGCTCGAGGCTTCATCAATATGTAGGTTTAGGCAGTGTAATTGTGTGCTGATAAGTTGGCGTATTGCTCTATCATCTTCGACGATTAATAATTTTTCTTGGCGCATTGCTCACTCCAAATCACAGAGGCACATCCTTATGACCTCGGTGTAAGGAGTGCGATTATTATTGCGTCCGCGTTATGGTGAACCGAGCAACCGGGTTATCAAACTTATGCTGACTGGTGAGCACTGAGTTTGTCAGGCCATCATTTTGGCTGATCACACCTGGGTGCATTGCAACACGGTCAATATCGTCGCGCATTTCGTTGTAACCTTCGCCAGAATCAGCAGGGCCGGGGATTGTCCCAGCTGCTTCAGAGTTAGCTTCGGTGCCTGCATCATAGGCAAAACTAGTACGTGACAGTGACTCATTTACCGCTAACGAAGACACGTCTATAGCATTCAGACCGGTAAACGCGTCATTTGTATTCACCAACATGGTCGCTAAGCTGATTTTTAATGAATCAAGCTGCTCCGTGCTCAACATTAAAGTGACTTGCTCACCAGGAAGAAGTGGGCTTTCAGCTGAGCTTGAATTCATATTAAAATCAGCCGCTAATAATTCACTGTTATCTCCTCCTTCAGCCATTAATTCGAGGGCAGCTGAGGCTGGTTCGCCTATTTGCCAAAGCATACCCTCAGTGTGAGCAATGGCTGCAATCGGTGATAAAGGTTGGGCATTGGTTAAGTTTGTAACATGTACAGTAAATTCATAGCTCATAGCGGGCGTTACAGGATCTGTTACTTCCACCTCGTTATTATCTGAGTCCCCACAGGCCGCAAGGCCGGCACTTAATGCGAGGATAATTAAGCTTTTTGAAAAGCGCATAATAACCTCCTATTTAACCGTAACTGTTAGCATCGCAACTGGGTTTAACCATCTGTGTACCGTGTTATCAAGGTCACTCATACCTGCTTCTAAATCGTCGTCACCTAAATTACCCGGATGAATATGCACCATCATATTCGTTTCGCTACTAGTGACGCCACTGCCATTCATACCCGCATTGCCGCCCGGTGCAGCTGGAATACCTGGCGTGCCCGGCATGCCTGAACCCTCAACAACAAGCTCATCATTAGCTTCGGTGCCTGCATCATAGGCATTGAGATAAACAGTGTAGGTACCAGCTTCTGTTGGGATCATCCAACTATCTAAACCCACAAAGCCATCATTGGTAGGCAGCAGCATGGCTGTGAGCGATAAGTAATTATTGCCATCGCTGGTAGATAAGCTCGCCATCGTTGAGCTTGCTGGCGCCAATAGGCCTTCAGCTGGGTTGGCAACCATGTCACTGTTTGTAGCTGTGGCTTCACTCATTAATGGCTCGAGATTACCACCCTCAGCCATTGTCTGTAGTGCTGTAGAAGCAGGCATAGCAACGCTAAAGAGTTTACTGTCACTGTTGTGAGCCGTAATGAGAATAGGGGTGAAGTGTAAACCTTGCGTGAGGTTAGTCAGTTTTATATCAAGCTCAGCTGCTTGGCTTGTAAGGCTAGTTACTGCGCATGCAGCGAACAAAGTTAAAGGTAAAGCTTTCATGTGAGATTCCTGTTTTTGATGATTCAAAATCAGTATCGAATAGCAATATCCAAAAACCTTCACGAAGTTATCACATTTTTATCACAGCATTGATTACAGCCTTTTTTGCTGGTTGAGAGTTTTAAATTTAATCAATTTAGCTAGGGTAAAATGCTATTAAGGTTTATAGTAAAGAGACAAATAGACCCATAACAAGGAATTTAAAATGGATGATAATCAAAAAGTTGAAATAATTGTGGCAGATAAAGACCAGCGCACTTGGGCAATGTTTTGTCACTTAAGTGCCTTAGCTGGTTTACTTTTTCCGTTTGGCTCAGTGATTGGGCCTTTGATTGTTTGGCTTGTAAAAAAAGAAGAAATGCCGCTCGTTGCTGAGCATGGTCGCAAGTCATTAAACTTTCAATTAACCATGATGATTGCTTACATTGTCTGCTTTATGCTGATGTTTGTTGTCGTTGGTGTCATTCTGCTGCCATTGGTTGCGCTATTCTCATTGATTATGGTGGTCGTATCGGCGATTAAAGCCAACGATGGTAAAGAAGTTAAATATCCAATGGCGATAGAATTTATAAAGTAAACTAATTGCCATATACTAAAAGCTCAGCCATTTGCTGAGCTTTTTTATGTGATGTTTATGGCCTACTTATCGTTATTTTTCAGCGCATTTATTGCAGCTACCCTATTACCTAGCTCTTCAGAATTAGTGATGACCGCTATGATAGCCAGTGGTGACTATTTAATTTGGCTATTATGGTTAAGTGCAACCGTGGGCAATGTGCTTGGGAGCTGTGTTAATTATTGGCTGGGCACGCAAGTCATGCGATTTAAAGACCGTAAATGGTTTCCCGTTTCACAAAAGTCGATAGACAAAGCCGAACAGCAATTTAATAAGTACGGTATTTACAGTTTGCTGTTTGCTTGGCTGCCTATTGTCGGCGACCCGTTAACGGTAGTTGGCGGAATTTTTAGGGTTCAGTTTTCAATCTTTTTGTTACTCGTGACCCTAGGCAAAGGCGCACGTTATTTAGCTGTGCTTGCCTTTGCAGTAGGGCTTGATAAATTCTTATTCTAGCTTTTTTGCCAATCAAGAGTCAGTGATACTGAATCTGCAAAGCGCAGCGCGTGCGGTTTATCAACGCGCACTTTGGCATAGTGAACACTTTGATGCTGGTGGCAAATTGCTAAAATCTCAGCAACCAATTTTTCTAACAGCAAAAAGTGGCCTTCCTCTACAAGGCTGATCACTTCTTTGGTGATAGTCTTGTAGTTTAGCGCTTTATCAACCGCATCAGTTTCACAGGCTTGATCTGCAGGGTAGTGGATTTCTAAGTTAATCACTACATCTTGTTTTTTCTCACGTTCCTCAGGATTAAAACCAATAAAGGTTCGTAGCCTGAGGTTAGTGACATTAATAATTGCGTTGGCCATCATTACCCTCTAACTAGTTGTAAAAACTCGTTACGGGTTTTTGGATCGGCTCTGAAGTTACCTAACATAACTGATGTACGCATGCTTGAATTTTGTTTTTCAACGCCGCGCATCATCATACACATGTGTTTTGCTTCAACGATTACGCCAACACCTTTCGCACCAGTTACTTCTTCAACCGCTTTAGCAATTTGATGAGTTAATTGTTCTTGAATTTGAAAACGACGCGCATACATATCAACAATTCGCGCAAACTTAGATAAACCAAGTACTTTGCCATTAGGAATATAAGCAATATGACAGCGGCCAACAAACGGTAATAAGTGATGTTCACACATAGAGTAAAGCTCAATGTCTTGGATTAATACCATATCATCGGCGTCTGAAGTGAATACCGCATTGTTGGTGATCTCGTCTAACGTTTGACGATAACCTTTAGTCAGGTACTCCATTGCTTTTGCAGCGCGCTTTGGTGTGTCGAGTAATCCTTCACGAGCAGGATCTTCACCTACTGCGGTAATTATTTGTTGGTAACTGTTTTTTAAATCATCGTGCATAGCTTTCTCAGTAATTCGTTATTTTAAATGTCTGCCACCATCAACAGGCATAGAACGACCTGTAATGTAGTGACTGCTTAGTAATAGTTCTACGCTGTTAATAATCTCGGCGCAGCCGGGCTCAATGCCCATTAGCGATTTCTTTAATGTTTTAGCTTTGTATTCGTCGCTATCGTGTTCGTTAAAAATAATTAACGAAGGGGCGATAGCATTCACTTTAATGTCTGGTGCAAATTTAGCGGCAAACGACTTGGTTAAATTATCAAGCGCCGCTTTGCTTGCTGCATAAGCAAGGTGCTTAGGACTGCCTTTTTCAACAACATAGTCAGTTAAATGAATAATATCTGCGGCTTGGCCACTGTTTTGTTGATAATGCAGTAACAAGTCAGAGGCTGCTAAATTAATTAAATAGGGCGCTTTGGCATGAATACGCATCATGTTATCAAATAGGTCAGCGTAATCGTGATTATTTGCTTCGCAATCCCAGCTAGATGCATTATGAATAATTGCCTTGAGCTGGTTGGTATGCGCTTTTAATTCTTCAATAAAGTGCCCGATAGCTTGGTCACTATTAAAATCTGCATGGATACAAATAGCGCCTTTGCCTGCAAGCACATCAATTGCTGCATGGCGGGTACGATAAGTGACTATGATTTCTTGCCCTTTCGATAATAAGTGCTCGGCCAGAGCGAGTCCAATACGTTGGCCTGCGCCGGTAATTAAGATGGGCGATGACATAAGCTAATATAAAACCTTAGATTTTTGATTTGAAATATAATGTATTTACTGTAACAACTATAAACCAAATTACAGAACTATTTCATCTTTACTGCAATCATGTTGCTAACTTTTACGTCAGGCATGATGCTCCAGATCATTTTGTGAAGCTGATAATCAGTGATTGAAGGTTCTGAATATTGCTAAGGGGGGCGGGAGGAGTAGAAAAGGGCAATTATTATTGCCCTCGCAATGTTTAAACTACCCTTAAAGCTCGTCGTAAACGGTTGGGATTGCTTGGCGTTTATGTTGAGTACGTAAGTAAATTGCTGTTAGCTTTTCTTCGACTTCATTGCTGACGTCTTTACCTTCTAAGAAATCATCAATTTGATCGTAAGTGAGGCCTAGCGCTTCTTCGTCAGTCAGACCTGGGCGATCACACTCTAAATCGGCCGTTGGGGCTTTATTTACCAGTACTGCTGGTGCTCCCAAATGCTCAGCAAGTGCACGAACTTGACGCTTTGATAAACCAAATAACGGCGCTAAATCACATGCACCGTCACCAAACTTGGTGTAAAAACCCGTGATGTTTTCAGCACTGTGATCGGTACCAACCACTAAGCCTTGGCAGAAACCAGCAATTTCATACTGCGCAACCATGCGCTGGCGTGCCTTCACATTGCCTTTGATAAAGTCAATTTTAGCTTGCTCTGGTAATTCAGCACCACCACCAACAACCGCGGCCATTGCTTGTTCATGCATGCCATCGACAGCCGCTTTAATGTTAACCGTCATACGCTTGCTTGGCTTAATAAAATCAACAGCCATTTGTGCTTCATCTTCATCTGCTTGAACACCATAAGGTAAGCGAACTGCAATAAATTGATATTTGTTGGTGTTGAGTTCTTGGTTTAATTCATCAACCGCTAATTGGCATAAGCGGCCACAGGTTGATGAGTCAACACCGCCACTGATCCCTAATACAAGTGAGCGAGAGTGCGCAGCAGTAAGTCGGCTTTTAAGAAAGTTAACGCGACGGGTAATTTCCGCTTTTACATCAATAGTTGGTTGGACTTTCATTTCCGCCAGAATGTCGGCACGCATGGTAGAGCTCCTATTTTTCGTTGTGGTTGTCAGCGTTTTTTACATTATGTTATGGGCGCGGTTTTTATTAAAGACCTAAATGCGCTTTTATTTCGTTGACTTGCTGCTTAAGATCTTCGATTTCGCTCAGTAATTGTTGCACTTCACTGTTGTTATCCTGCATCGGCTCACTAGCAGCCATATCCTCAGTGATGCTGTCTGGGTCAACAAATAAGTGCATATAGCGGCTCTCTCGTTTGCCTGGCTCTCGTGCTAAGCGTGCAACATGTTCTTGCTCAATGAGTGTATTTAATGCGGCTTCAACTTCATTGACATTGCTAAACTCAGCTAGTCGGTTGCTGCGCGTTCTTAGCTCTCCCGGTGTTTGTGGGCCGCGTAGCAGCAGTAAACAAATAATGGCGCGTTGCTGCTCAGTAAATTGCAAACTGCCAAATTCGGTATTACAAAAGCGGTGAGCATATTTATTAACCCGCCCTGACAACCCTTCATCAAGAGTTACTAAGCGTGATGCAACAAGCTCATCTAGGGTATCTTGTACTTGCGCCTCAGTGAGAGACAGTACCGGTTCACGGTTAGATTTTTGATTACATGCATTAGTGAGGGAGTTTAAAGATAACGGATAATGTTCGGGTGTTGTACTTTGCTTTTCGAGTAAACAGCCAATAACGCGTTGTTGTATCGATGATAATTGCATGATTTTATTTCTCTTTAATGTGCTGCACTTAGCCAAATTGCTAATTTTTTATTTAATGAGTCAAAGTTAAGGGGTTTTGTTAAATAATCATCCATGCCAGCATCTAAACAGCGTTCTTTGTCACCCTGCATTGCATTGGCAGTTAGTGCAACAATATTGACTTTCTGATGTGCTTCGCCAGCTTTTCCTAATCTTATTGCCTTTGTTGCTTGATAGCCGTCCATTTCTGGCATTTGGCAGTCCATTAGCACTAGTTCGTAAGGGGCATTCTCATTATTTGCTAGTTTTGTTATTGCCTCAAGACCATTTTCAGCAATGTCAAAACTAATACCTGCTTGTTTGAGTAAGGCGCCAGCAACCACTTGGTTAACTTTATTATCTTCGACTAATAAGACGCGAGATGATGTACTCGAAGCTGGCATGGAAATTTTAGCGATGCTTTGTTCTTTATTTACTTGTTGTTGTTCAATGTACTTTTCGTTAGCCAAAGAGTTAAATAAGTCTGAAGGGGTTAAAGGTTTAAATATAATACTTTGCGCTTCTAAAGTTTGTTTAGATTGCTCTTCAGTTAGGCTCATAGGTGCCATTAAAATACATTTACATGCATTGTTATTATAATATTTTTGGAACGCTCGTTGCTCTGATTGTTCTGCTTGCATATAAAGTTGGTAATCTATAAAAACTGCATCGCAAGGTGGCTCTTGAGAGTGGGCCGCACGGTTAATTAAGCTTGGCATATTGCCAATAACTTCAACTTTTGCTCCCCATAATTGCAATTGTTTTTTAGTAATGCTGCTACTGAGCTTGCAGTTGTCAGCAATTAAAATGCGTTTTTTATCAATTAAGTGACTTGGCTCATGCAGTTGCTTTTGGTAGTCAAATTTTACTTTAATTGAGAAATTGAACGTGCTGCCTTCTCCATAAGAACTGACAACATTTACATCGCCGCCCATTAGAGTACAAAGCTGTTTAACAATGGCAAGACCAAGGCCTGTGCCGCCATATTGCCGGGTAGTTGAAGCATCAGCTTGAGTAAAAGAATCAAAAAGAGTTGCTTGTTTTTCTGGTTTTATGCCTAAGCCATTATCAACAACAGAGCAATTCAGATATAACTCGTTATCAGCAGTTTCAAGTTTGGCTATCACGACTATCTCACCGTCTTTTGTGAATTTAACTGCATTACCTATTAGGTTATTGATGATTTGCCTAATACGATTTGGGTCGCTTATGATAAATTCACGTTTGATATGAGTTGCATCTAGTAACAGTTTGGTATTGTTTTGCTCTGCTTTTATAGCAAATGATTCAATGGTGTCGCCTAGAAGTTTAGATATATTAAAACTCACGTTTTCGATATCGAGCTTACCAGCTTCAATTTTTGAAAAGTCTAAAATATCATTGATAATATGCAGTAATGACTCTGCTGATGACTGTGCCAATTCAAGATGATGGCTTTGTTGTTTATCTAATTTTGTTTGTTTAATGATATTAAGCATGCCAATAACCCCATTCATCGGGGTGCGGATTTCATGGCTCATACTTGCTAAAAATTCACCTTTTATTTTTACTGCTTGTTCTGCTGCATTTTTCGCTTGAACTAGCTGATGTTCAGTTTCTATACGTTGTTGGCTTGCATGTAAGCTACCAATAAGTGCCGCAACTGCAATTAAAAAGCTTTCCTCGTTTTTACTCCAATGTCGTCTTGATGCGCTGTTCTCTGCGCACACCACTCCCATACTTTTACTCCCAGTCGGAATGATTGCAGTAAGCATGGAGCGAATATCAGCGCGATCAAAATAATTGCTAGCTAACTCCTTGGTAAACGGGTGGTGATATGCATCACTCGCATTTATAACGGCGTTATTGTTAATGGCATCAAAATAGTTAGGGTGTTCTATTTGCTGTAACGACACTGCCCGACTAAAACGCGATTGATTTTGATCATGACTAGCAAACGAGTTAAGCGTTTGTCGGTCTTCGCTAAATAACCAAATGCTTGCTCGATCAACCTCTAGTGCTTGGCATATCGCTTTTACAATTACATGCTTAGATAAGTTTAAATTACCCGTTAAGACGGCTTCGTGAACAGTTAATGAGGCAAGTATTTCGTTGTGCAAGGCAATTTTATTGTTTTCAAGCTCAACACGTTTGCGAGCATCTATGTTTTGTAATGATCCAAATAGTTTGATGCAGCGGCCATTCTTATATTCAGATTCGCCATGCGCTAAAACCCAGATAGCTTCGCCTGATACTGTGATTATTTGCACTTGAGTTTCAAAGCTTTCACCTTCTTTTATCGCTTTTTCGATTAAGTGACGAATTTTGTCACGGCTGTAACCGGGTTTAAAATAGTCGAGATTGGTTGGCCATTGTGGTTGTTTATTGAGTGGCAACTTAAAGATTTGTTTAGTCATATCTGACCAATAAACAGCTTTGGTCTCGAGATTAAATGACCACGCACCTACTTTTGCTAGGCTACTCATTGTTTCGAGCATTCGCTCGCTTTTGTATTGGCGCTCGAGCATTTTTAAAAAGAACACACAAGCACCCGCAAATAATATACATACGATAATTATGGCGATACGTAACGGCCAAATGGCTGATTTTGGTGGATGCCAACCTGCTTTCGGAACAGCATACATACGCCAATTCCCGCCAGGGAAATTAATGCCAAAATTAAGTGGTGTGTCATTTAAAATAGCGCTATTTCCGTAGAAAAATTCCCCCTCAGCACCTGACCCGTTTCGACCCTGTAACGCTATGTCGTAGTGCTTATTTAAAGCTAGAAGCCCCGAATTGTTATAAACTTTATCAATATCGAGTACGACAGAAAGTAATCCCCAAAAGTGCTGTTCTGGTGGTGTAAAAATAGGCATGCGAGCTATTAAGGCTTGACCGCCTTGTACTAGTTCTAAGGGGCCTGCCATGACAATTTTGTTTTCATCGCGCGCCTTAATTGCATCGTCTCGCTGCGCGGCGTTTTCTAGAAAATTGAGACCAATTGATTTCTCATTTCCTTTTAGTGGGTAAGTCATCTGAATGATCATGTTTGGTGCAGCGCCGATATTTCTTAATTCTGAAGAGGTTTCGAATAATGGCGTGGCAATTTGAGAAAAGCGGCTTTGATTTAAATTTGGCTCAGCAGCAACTGCGACGGCAAGGCCGCGAACAAGTTGAATATTAGAGATTAGAGTCGCCTCTAACTTTGCACGGTAAGCGCTAACTCGCGCAATCTCCTGAGCACGGAATGCATCTTTTTCTCGGCTATAGTTTAATTGATCGATGATTAAGCCAATTACAATAACTAGCGCAAGTGAAAACCAAAAGGCTAACTTTAGTTTTTGCAGTTTTTTATTATCGGTTTCAGTTGCTAATGGCATGAGAAAGATTGATTTCTAAACTATTTCCCTACTATAGACAATTTCTGAGGCAATTAACAATCATCAGCTAATCAAGAAAACTAAATTTAAATATTTGGATAGCAACACTATTTTTTCACAAAACTCAGGTTAATATAGCAGGTTAATACAGTGTTACTTTAGCGCAAGGGTAAATGGCATGTTCAAGATAATCAAATGGTTATTAATAGGTTTGTTCGTTGTGGTGTTACTCGCAACAGGGCTTGTTTATGGTGTATTAAATCTAAGTTTACCGGCTCTTGATGGCCGGGGTAAAAGCGACGCTATTTCGCAATCAGTGAAGATTGAACGAGACACTTTAGGGCAGGCTGTTATTCATGCCGAAAACCGTTTAGATGTAGCCTATGCTCTTGGTTTTGCGCATGGTCAGGACCGATTCTTTCAAATGGATTTACTGCGCCGTAATGCCGCAGGTGAGCTTAGTGAATTATTTGGTAAAGCTGCTGTTGGGCTTGATAAAAAAATGCGTTTTCATCAGTTACGCAAACGTAGTCAGATTGCTGTTGCGCAGTTACCAGCAAAAGATAAAGCGCTATTAAAAGCTTACGCGAATGGGGTTAATGAGGGTCATGCGCAAGTAGGTTTCGATAGTTTTGAATATTTACTGACTGGCGCTGAAGCAAAACCTTGGCAAAGTGAAGACAGCTTACTAATCATTTTTAGTATGTATTTAGATTTGCAAACGGCTACCTTTGAACGCGACAAAACACTGATCGAAATCGAAGATCTCTACGGTAAGGCGATGGTCGACTTTATTACTCAGCCTAGCCTTTATCAAGCGGCGCTCGATAACAGCCTATTAGCACCTTATAACGGCGGTATTCCAAATCTCAAAGACGCTCAATGGGCTATGACTGAGATTGCAGAGCGCAAGGAGCTTGGTAGTAATAACTGGGCAGTTACTGGGCAGTTAACTGAAACTGGTGCTGCAATGTTGTCAGACGATATGCACTTATCATTTGCTGTGCCAATCATTTGGTACCGTGCCCAGCTCAATTATCCACTCAATGGTGAAATGCAGCAAATCACCGGTGTGTCATTACCTGGCGCTCCAGCAATTGTAGTTGGCACCAATAATAAAATAGCGTGGGGATTCACCAATGGTTACCTAGATACAGCCGATTGGATAGCCCTTGAGAGTAAAGAGAAAACGTGGCAGATAGATGAACCCATCTTACTCAATGACGGCAGCATTGAAAATTATGCTTTAACTATGAGTGAATATGGCCCAGTAAAAGAAATTAATGGCAAACCATATGCACTAAGTTGGGTTGCTCACCATGAGTATGCGGTTGATATGGAATTACTTAAGCTTGAGCAAGCAAGTACGGTTGATGATGCACTAGCGCTTGCGGCTGAAGTGGGTATTCCTGTCCAAAACTTGATGGTTGTTGATGATCAAGGGAACGCCGCTTGGAAGAATATGGGAGCCGTTCCAGCCCGTAAAGAGCCCCATCAATTAGCGGTGGCTGAGCAAGCGTATCCTGCAGCGTGGCATGAAAACGAAACGCTGCGTCCATTTGTTAAAAACCCAGACAGTGGCCGATTATGGACGGGCAACTCACGCGTTGTTTCCGCAGAGGATGACCAGCGCTTTGGTAATGGTGCTTATGCCATGGGGGCTCGCTCGGCACAAATTCGCGATCGATTATTTGAAAAGCAACAGTTCAACGAACAAGATTTTTATGACTTACAACATGATAATGAAGCTCGATTCTTAACAGCTTGGCATAAACTGCTGGTCAATCAGCTCAGCAACGCAGGCGATAAATATGCGCTGTATTTAAAAGAGCTAAATAATTGGCAGGCGTGTGCTTGTAGCGATTCAATTGGCTATACCTTAGTAAAGCGTTACCGCAGTGAAGTAATTAATGGTTTATTTAGTCCATTAGAGAACAAGCTAAAAGCCCTCAACAGTAGCTTAAAGCCAGTAAAACGAGACTTAGAGCCTGCTGTTTGGCAACTTATCGAAGCGCAGCCTGAAGCATGGTTAAACCCAGAGTATGCAAACTGGAATCAGCAAATGCTAGCTGCATTTGATCGCGTTATCACTAAACTAACCGAGCAGTACGGTAACAACCCGCACAGCTGGGAGTGGGGTAAGGTCAACGAGTTAGTGATTGAGCACCCATTTGCCAAGCAAATACCGGTACTTAAAAGCTTATTGAATATGCCTACGGCGCCTGGGTTTGGTGATACCTTTATGCCTTCAGTACAAGGGCGTAGTTTTGGTGCTTCGCAGCGCTTTATTGTTCAACCAGGGCATTTAGATAAAGCGATTATGGCTATTCCGGGTGGGCAATCTGGGCATCCATTGTCAGAATTTTATCGTGCTGGGTTTAACGATTATGTCAGTAATGGTTTAACGCCATTATTGCCGCAAGAGATTGCACATAGCATTACTATTGAGGCAATTAATTAATCTTCATTTTCAAAAAATGTACTTTGAGCATGCACTATCGTGGTCTTATTACGGCCAGAGTGCTTGCTCTCATACAGCGCTGAATCTGCATACTGCAGCATTTTTTCTATGGGAGTAAGGGGTTGCCATTCAATTAAACCAAAGCTCATAGTTACTTTTAAATCCGGACAGTCAGGGTGAGCTTCCAATGCTGCTATTTTTGTACGCAAAGCTTCAATTTTTGCAAAGGCTTGGCGTTCATTAGATTGAGTAAGTATTAGTAAAAACTCTTCTCCGCCCCAACGAACTGCAATATCATCCTCGCTCATGAATTCACTGATGAGTCGTGAAATATTCACTAAAATAGTATCACCTTTATCATGCCCGTAATTATCATTGATTCTTTTAAACTGATCGATGTCTGCCATGGCCATGCAAAGAGGGGTGTTATTATTTATGCAACTTTTGCGTGCATTCATAATTAGCTTTTTAGCAAAGCGGCGATTGAAAAGTTTTGTAAGAGGATCCCGGGCTGCCATTTCCGTTAACTCTAGTCGTTGTGAAAGAGTAATCTCTCTAATAAAACCCATACCATAAATCATAGGTAAGCCAGCAATAATTATATTAATTATTTTAATATGGGGGAGCAGTTCAGAGTAAGCAAAAGGGTAGTTTGTATTTGAAAAAAACACATACAACAATGCAAAAGCAATGATCATTAACACGCTATACAAAGAAGCTCGCTTTAGAGTTAGTTGATAGTCGATCATTAACAGGCAAGACACAGTCCATAGATAAAATTGAAATCCTGCATCTAAGCCAAGCATTGCACAAACAATGGTTGAGTGAATAACAACTTCAAGACAAAACACACGAAGAGCTAAGGAGGTTAAACCTTGTTTGATTAGAAAAATTCCTCCAGCCCATGCACACACACTTAGAACATTTACTATTGCCAAAGTAACTGCACCAATGTGAGCGAAAACGGGAATTAGCACAACGTGGACTGCGAGTGCAAAGTAAGCAATCTTCAAAATAATAAGAAACTTAACATGCTCTATTTCTTGTAACTCTGATTGCTTAGGTTGTTTTAAGAGATGTTTTAGCAACCGGACCTCTTAGACAGCTAGGTGTAAAAACTAGTATAGATTAAAATTTAGGCTGTGAAGAATTAAAGAGATTTCTGTTTCTTTAATTCATTTAATTTAATCGGGTTAAACACCAGTTCACTTCGTTTTTGCTAAGCTTTAAGCTTGGCAGGACTGTGAATTAATGCCACTCTAATCAAACCATCATTGATATCGGCTTGCCGTTTGCCTTGATAATATTTTCGTGCCTAAAAAGGAGTAGTTATGCCGGCGGAAAAAACGCATTTAGAGATTTGTAATCTAACTAAAGAACAGTACCCACAAATAAAGACCCTCATGGATCAAGCTTACCCAGGGCTTGGAGGTGCTTGGCCAAGCCATACTATTTTTAGGCTAATAGACCAGTTTCCGGAAGGGCAAATAGGCATTGTTGACGATGGTGTTTTAGTAGGCATCGCCTTGAGTGTACAGGTTGATTACGCGCGCTTTTCTAACCCACATACCTACGAAGATATTGTTGATGGTCACGACCGTGTATTTAGTGATCCTGAAGGTGATGCACTTTATGGTTTAGATGTGGTGATTTCATCAACTCACCGAGGGATGCGACTGGGTCGTCGCTTATACGATGCGCGTAAAGAGCTGTGCCGTCAGTATAACTTGCGCGCTATTTTAGCGGGTGGACGTATTCCGCGCTATTACAATCACAGTGCAGAGATGTCTCCGATGGAGTACATCGAAAAAGTTGACCACAAAGAGCTGTATGATCCGATTTTAAGCTTTCAGCTATCTAATGATTTCCAAGTTAAACGTTTACTTAAAAAATACCTTCCTGAAGATCAGGAGTCAGTTGGTTATGCCACTTTACTAGAGTGGAATAACATTATGTTTGAGCCGACAGATACGGTACTTGAGTCGACTAAATCAATTGTCCGTGTCGGTGCTGTACAATGGCAAATGCGCTGTGTTGAGTCTGTTGAAGAGCTGCTCAAGCAGGTGGAGTATTTTGTTGATACAGTATCAGATTATAAAAGTGACTTTATTCTGTTTCCGGAGTTTTTCAATGCCCCGTTAATGGGTCTTACTGAGCAAAGTAATCAAACGGAAGCGATTCGCTATTTGGCCGAATACACAGAAACCTTCCGTGATGCGATGTCACGCATGGCGGTTGAATATAATGCCAATATTATCACCGGTTCTATGCCACTCGCTGAAGACGACAAGATTTATAATGTTAGCTATTTATGCCACCGTAGCGGTAAAATTGATGAGCAGCGTAAAATTCATATTACCCCTCACGAGCAAAATGACTGGGTGATCCAAGGCGGTGATAAAATTGCTGTATTTGAAACCGATGCGGGTCGTGTCGGTATTCAAATTTGTTACGATGTAGAGTTTCCTGAATTGTCGCGTATTCTCGCTAAACAAGGGTTAGATATTTTGTTTGTGCCATTTTGGACAGATACAAAAAATAGTTACTTACGTGTACGCCATTGTGCGCAAGCACGTGCAATCGAAAATGAATGTTATGTTGTGATTGCAGGCTCGGTTGGGAACTTACCTGAAGTAGAAAGCTTAGACGTACAGTATTCGCAATCAGCAGTGCTTACCCCTTCTGACTTTTCGTTCCCGCATGATGCAACCTTGAATGAAGCAACACCGAATACCGAAATGTTGTTATTCAGTGATTTAGATATGGATAAACTGAAAATCCTTCACAGTGAAGGTACGGTAAGAAACTTAAAAGACCGCCGTGAAGATTTATATGATGTAATTTTGAAAAAGCGAGATCAATAATGGCGTGGTTGTATTTAATTGTCGCAGGTCTGTTAGAAATTGGCTGGCCTGTAGGCCTTAAGATGTCTCAACAGGCAGACAGTCGCTGGTTAGGCATTGCAATAGCCGTCGCCTTTATGGTCGCTAGTGGCTTTATGTTGTGGTTGGCGCAAAAGGATATACCGATGGGGACATCCTATGCAGTATGGACAGGTATTGGTGCTGCTGGCACTTTCTTGGTTGGTATTTTATTTTATGGGGATGCCGCCACTTTTGGCCGCATTGCCGGAGTACTGTTGATAATTAGTGGTGTAATAACCCTAAAGATTAGTCATTAAAAAAGCGGCATAGCCGCTTTTTTAATGACTAGGAATAAGCCTAATTGGGTAGCATTACAAGAATGGCAGCCAGTGCAATTAACACAAGCCCCGCCGTGTCTTGGCGTTTTAACGGCTGTTTTAACCAAAGAATCGATACCATAATGGTAAAAAATACTTCTATCTGCCCCAGTGTTTTTACATAAGCAACATGCTGCAAGCTCATGGCGCTAAACCAACCAATAGAACCTAAACAGCTACAAATACTAACAGCGGTCGTGGTGCCTTTGTGTTGCCACATTTTCTTAAAAGTATCGCGCTCTTTGAATGCAATATACACGCATAGCATCAGTGTTTGTAAACTGATTATCAGCACTAACACCCAAGCTGCAGAATGCGGAAAAGTCAGCCCTGAACTTAAACTTGCTTCACGGATCCATGATGAAGAGAGAGCAAAAGAAGTGCCGCAAGCAAGCCCAAGCAGTGCGGTGCCCAAATTAAAGTGTTTAACATTCGCGATGCCACTTAATAGCAGTACCGCAATTGCACCAATAAATACGCCAACCCAGCCCAGTAACGACAGTGCTGAGCCAAAGAACATGACACCTAAAATGGCCGCCATTAGCGCTTCACTTTTAGCAAGCCCTGCACCGACTGCAAAGTTATTCATTTTAAACAGCTTTACCATTAAACCTGTGGCAACAATTTGGACGATACTGGCGCCAACAATGTAGCCAATAAAAGCCAGATTAAAGTCAGGAAGTGCGGCGTCTTGATATTGATAAAGTGCAAATAAATACAGGGCAGCAATTGGGCTGGCAACGATAAAGCGAGCAAGCGTTACCCCGGCAACACTCACTGTTGCACTGAGTTTGCTTTGCAAAGCGTTGCGCCACGACTGCATAAATGCCGCAAAAATAGTTAAGAAAATCCAAGTCATATTGAAAATAAATTAATGAGGATAGGCGTTTAGAGTAACAAAACCAAAGTGTTAGAGCATCAGCTTATCGACCAACTTGAGAAAAACTCAGCTGTGACAATATGCCGCAGGGCTTTTATGCTGACTTTAGACTATAGTGACAATGATGCTATTGCTGGCCGCTGCTGTTATATGTAGCGGCTTTTTTTGTTTGCGTTAGGGTAAGCTAAAACAGTTAAAAAATAAGGAAATATCATGACCATACTGATTATCTGCGCACTCATCGCAGTACTCATCCCCTATTTGGCCAAAGCGCCTGTGGCTTTTGCACAAAATAAGTTGTCAGGCTACGACAATAAGCACCCACGCGAACAACAAGCTAAACTAACCGGCTTTGGTGCTCGTGCGTTGGCAGCACATCAAAATAGCTTTGAATCGCTGATTATTTTTGCTGTCGCTCTGGCAGTCGTAATAGGTAGCAATAATGTCTATCAGGTAACTGAGACCCTTGCGATTGTGCATGTTATTGCCCGTGTGTTGTATTGTATTTTCTACTACATAAACCAGGATATTTTACGTTCATTAGTTTGGCTTGTTGGCTATGTTTGTGCTGTGGCTATGATTGCTCTTTGTCTTTAGCGATAGAGCTAGTAGTCAAAAACCACAAAGCAAGCGGCTTAAATAAGGCGCTTGCTTTAGGGTCTTAAGTGATTGCTTTTACTTAGAGCTAACTTTAATTTTCTCTATTAAATCCTTTGCTTGGTAGTTTTCGTCTAAGGCGAAATCGAGTTGTACTAATGCGTTTTTAAAGCCGGATTCAGACGGCGCATACTGCCATTTTTTTAAGGCTCTTTTCGCTTCTCGATTGAAAACACCTTCAGGCTCTGCACTTACCACACTTACATTGCTGGTGGCGCCGCTTGGTAAAATATCGTATTTCAAAACGACTGAACCGCTAATACCTTGCTCTGCAGCTTGAATAGGGTATATCGGCTCTACACGCATAACCGCTTGATAGTCTTTTGTCTTTTCAACTGACATCGGCTGTTTTGCAATCGCAAAGCTGCTAAGCATGCCCGCTGTAAAAATAACTAACGCTGTTTTTGCGATAAATGAGCTGTTGTCGATCTGCTTTATTTGGTTTAGACGTTGTAACATGGTGTTTTTATCTCCGTATTGTGAATAAGCCATTAAGCCTGTTCTGCTAAAGCTTGCACAGTGCACTAATGCCTTACTGTATAAAATTCGTTGTTCAGTTGATTTATTTTTGAGTACTTGCTCATCACATGAAAGCTCTTGAATACGGCGCAGACTTGCATAACCAAGCCAAGCGACAGGGTTAAACCACAACAAAATAGTGGCACTTAAAGCGATGGCATTAATTAGGTTGTCTTTGCGTTTAATGTGCACTGATTCATGCTCTAAAATAAGCGCTAAAGCATGGTTATCGTAGTGACTTTGATAGTTTGTAGGCAGCACTAGCTTGGTATTTAAAACCCCTACAACCATAGGTGAGCTCACTTGGTTGCTTTGGTATAAGCGCATACTTTGATTGCTGTGATGATCAAGCGTAATTGGCGCTAACTGCAGTTTTGCTAGAAAACGGTAATGAAAATATACGGCAGTGATCAGCAGTGCGGCACTAATAAAGCCATAAATAGCAAACCAAGTGAGCGTAAACTGCGGCATTATTGCTGTGTTTGGCGTGATAGTCAGCTTACTGATAAAGTCGTTTTGAATTGGCTTTAAGTGCTCTGGTAGGTTCGCTAACAATAAACTAATTGGTAAAAGCGCCCAGAGTGTATAAACCAAGCGTGCCGATAGCTGGCTTAGTAACTTTCGCTCTAACAGCAATAAAAACATAATTGCAGATGAGATCAAAAGTTGTTGATCTAACAGCCAATTAAAAAATACATCTAACATAACAACGCCTTATTTTTGCTGTTTTTCCCAATCATCAATGACCTTTTTCAGCTCATCAATATCATGTTGCGAGAGTTGCTCTGATTTAGCAAAGCCACTCACCAGTGGCGCAATACGGCCATTAAAGAAACGTTCAATAAAGCTTTGGCTTTCTTTTAATGTGTATTCTTCACGGGCGATGCAAGGGGTGTAGTTATATTGGCGGCCTTGTTTCTCGAAGCTAAGAGCGCCTTTTTTAACTAAACGGCTTAGTAGCGTTTTAATGGTTTTTTCGTGCCATTCTTTATCGTCACTTAAACGCGCAATTACTTCACTAGCTGTGGCTGGGTAGCCAAGCCATACTGCATCTAATACTTCGAATTCAGCTTTAGAAAGTTCAATCATTTTTATGCCTACAGATGTAATCTTTAATTAAAGATTACACGTGTAATCAATTAATGCAAACTTTTTTGTTAGAGAATGTCACTTTTTTTGATACTGACTATCTGCCCTTCGGGCAAATTCAGCGTGGTGAGTGACAGTTTTGCGATATCTGTGCGGTAAAGGTCGATGACTTTGTAGCCACAAAAACGAGCCATTTTACGTATTTGCCGATTTAAACCTTGTTTTAAGACGATGCAAAACTGTGTTTCGCTGACTTGAGTCACCGTGCAAGGGAGGGTTATTTGTTTATCGACAGGCACACCGCCCGCCATTTTTTTACAAAAATCGCTATCAAGGGACTTATCAACGGTGACTAAATAGCGTTTGGGTTGGTGGTAATCAGGGTGGATCAGTTGATTACAAAACTCACCGTCATTGGTCAAAATCAACAAACCTCGGGAGTCTTTGTCGAGCCGGCCAATTGGGTAAACGCGAGTGGTTTTAGGCAGGCTATGAATAAGGCTTGTTGGGTCATCAGCATTTAATTTGCAATCTATACCAACAGGCTTGTGATAAGCAAAGTAGGTGAGTGGTGCCTTAGCTAAAATTTTTTCGCCAAGTACAATCACATCATCGTGCTCATCAACATGATCTATATGATTTGCGGCACGGCCATTTACTGTTACCTCACCTTGATCTATCAAGCGCGATGCTTGCTTTCGAGAGCAAACACCCGCATGGGCAATAAATTTAGCAAGTCGTACTTTTTCTGGCATGAGTGATTTTTGTACAATTAATTTGATCACAGTATATCAAAATCACGTATGAATAGTTCCACCACCAAAGAGGAATGCACATGCCTATCAAATTATCAGAGCTTGCAGCTCACCAACCACTGCAAAAGGTTATCCTTCATTCATTAGAAATGGCGCTGTATCAGGTGTCTGTGCTGATCAATAACGTTGAGTATTATGTTACTGATGAGCAAGGTGAGTTTATTCGTGATATTAGCCCGTTGCACATTCAAAAGCGCCTCGATCACCTAAGTTATGGTGATATGGTTTTACGCCACACTAGTGCTTATGATGAGATGTGTGGTCAGCCCGAAAAGCTGGCCAGCAACATGCTTGAAGTACCCTATGGTAAGAACCACTTATACTGATTAACGATATAAGCGTATACTGAGTATATGTATCAATTAAAAAGTGATGACTCAGCTGATTTAAACAACCAGCTTAGAGAACATATTGTGGCTTTCAACGCCGCGTATTTTAATGCCGAGCGTATTCCCGTTGGTTTTAAGTTCGTTAATAAACAAAACAGTGTGGTTGCTGGTATTCATGGTCAGGTATTTGGCAATTGGCTGCTTATCAGTTGGCTTTGGTGTGATGACAATATGCGTGGTAAAGGACTTGCGACACGATTACTAAATGAATTAGAGAGCAAAGCTAAAGCACTTGGTGCAAGCACTGCTCAACTTGATACGCTCGATTTCCAAGCTAAACCCTTTTACGAAAACAACGGCTACCTAGTTAAATATGAAATGCGTAACTACCCACTCGACGGCTGCCGTTATTTTATGGAAAAAAGCCTTTAAATATCAACTTTTACTCACTTCGCTTTAAGCACGTCTTGCTCGGTAAAAGTAACACCTAAGAAAGGGGTCGCTTCTGGGGCAAGCATAAAGGTGCGGATGTTCATGTGGTCTTGCCCTTCAGGATTGTGTAATACGTCATCACGATAAAACGCGCCAAAGCAATCTAGGGTGTTTTGTTTACTCAATTGATTTAGCTTAGCAAAGGCAAAAATTTTACACGAGCCATTATTTTCATTTGCCGCGCTTAGCAGGCCATGATTGTTAAAACCACTTGGGGTAAAGTCATAATTGTTGTCTATGACCGCCATGGTATCGGTAAACTCAATTTGCTGCGGTGTGCTTGCTAATTTCGAAAGAAATTCGTTAAGAGTCATTGCTTGTCCTTAAAAATTGTTCTTTATCAACTCTAACTCATTCACTTGCTGATTGATATTAAACTCAAAATTCTCTAAAAAGTTCATACCTAGTAAACCATACCCGGCATGATTTTCTATTACCAGCACTTCAAAATTACGAATACGTTGTTGACCGACTTGAAACGACTCGAGCTGATAACGCTCTGCTTCAACAATTCCATTAGCTGTGTTTACTTGTAAGGTGCCAAGGTAATTGGCTGGGGTGTTAAGCGAGTTTAATAATGTTTGGTTAATTACAGTAAAGCTAGCGCCGGTGTCGATCATCAGCTCGGTTTCGATATCATCGTTGATAATACTGTTCACCAAATAGTGCGAACCTCGAGCAGTTAATTTTATAATTTCAACACCTGCGAGGGCTTGTTGAATCAACTGATGTAATTGCTCAGCCTGTTGTTTATAGTCATGATCTTCGGGTAGTTGATCTAGGGTTATTTGGCTCGCGACATAATCTTCTAAATGGTAGTTAGCTAATGCATTGTTATATAAGTAATGCGCGTTGCCAGGCGCGTAATCAAGCCATTGTTGACTAATATTAAGTAGGGCTTGCCATTGTTGCGTTGCAATAAGTTCATCAATATAGGATTTGCTTAGCTCGTCTATTTGTTTGTTAAGTTGTTGCTTATCATTGCTGTCTAACTGGTTGCTAAGCGCCAGTAAATTGATAATACCTTGTTGGGTATCACCTTGTGCTATTAAACGCTTTGCCTCAAGTTCAAGCATGGTGACATCGTAAGGGTGACTATTTAAAAAAGCCGTTAAAAATTGCTCACTTAAGGTGAATTTTTGATGGGAAAGCCATGTCTCAAGTTGTTGTTGCCAAATTTGTTTAAGTTGCCTTGCATAGTGAGGTTCATTAACAAGCAATTGGGTGTACTCGGCCACCGCTTTGTCGAATAATTGGTTGCTAAATAGCGCAACAGCTTGTTGAAAGTGGGCTGGTAAAACCGCGCTTTTCTTGACTATGGGAGTGGTTGCTACAGTCTCAATTTGTTTTGGCTTCGCGGGGTTAAACAGTTGCCAAATAAAGTATCCGTTTAAGCTAAGAGAGCATAGCAATATTAATTTAAGAAAAGCATTCATCCGTTTTGCCCAATCATTTAATCTTTGTTATTTACTTACTCAGCATAAAACACATTTTTTAAAGTCGTTACTTTTTAACTAAATGATTGAGCGCCATGATATTACTGATCTCAATATCTGCTAATCCTTGATAACGATATTGCGTTGCTTGGTTATTAAGCCAAACGCTTTGGCAGCCAGCATTATTGGCACCTTGTACATCAGTATCTAGGCTATCGCCAATGTGCAAAATTTCTTTATGATTAACCTCTAACTGCTTTGCTGCGCTATCAAACAAGGCGATGTGCGGCTTCGCTTTTCCGTGTGGGCCTGCTTGTAAAACTAACTCAAATACACCATTAAGGTTAAACTTTTCTACTTCGACATTACCATTGGTGATGGCGATGAGGCGGTAGTGTTTACTGAGATTAGTAAGTAATTCAAGTACTTCATCAGTAACGGTTATTTGACTGCGGGCATCAGCGAATGCCTGATAAGCATTTTCGGCATGCAACTGAGCTTGCTCTGCTGAAAAACCCAGATCGGTCATGGCATAGTGTAATGCTGCTTGTCGCCAGCGCGTAACGTCATCAATTAAAGTCGCATCATGTTTTAAAGCTTTATCGCGGCATGTTAACCAGTAGCTCATGCTATCGGCTGGCCATTGGTCTAATGCCTCGAGGTAATCAGCTTGTGCTTGCAAGGCTGATTTTATGATCGGATGGTTGTTGTAAAGTGTGTCGTCTAAATCAAAACTTAAAACAGAAACTGGCGATAGGGCACGGTTAAATCGGATCATAATGACAAGGGTTTACTCTGATGTTGAGCGCTTTTTAGCGCGTGGATGGGTGTTATCGTACACTTTAGCTAAATGCTGAAAATCTAAATGCGTATAAACTTGAGTTGCAGACAAACTACTGTGTCCTAACAGTTCTTGTACGGCACGCAGATCCCCTGATGATTCTAAAATATGTGATGCAAATGAGTGACGCAATTTATGCGGATGCACTTGTGAGCTGATCCCTTGCTTAATGCCCCATTCTTGCATCCGTAAGCGAACTTGGCGTACGGAAATTCGCTTTTTTTGGCTGCTAACAAACACGGCTATTTCATCAGGATGTGCAAATTGAGGGCGAATTTTCAGCCATGCTTTTAATGCACTGAGCGCTTTGCTGCCTACAGGTAATAAGCGTTCTTTGTTACCTTTACCACGGACTAAAATTTCGCCTTCAGTCGGGTTTATATCTTGTATGTTAGCGCCAACTAACTCGCTAATGCGCAGACCCGAAGAGTACATTAATTCCATCATAGCTTTGTCACGAATAGCTAAAGGCTCATCATCTGGCAGTTCTAGTAGCTTAGCCATTTGATCTACGTCTAAATTTTTGGGTAAAGGCTTGGAAAATTTTGGCCCTTTAATGGCCTCTGCCGGATTGTGATAATATGCCTGACTGGCTATATTTTTGGCTTTTAAGAATTTATATAAACTGCGAATACAACTCAGTTTTAAACTGATTGTGCGACCACTCAATTGTTTGCTGCGCATTTGCATGCTGTAACGGCGAATATGCTCACCTTGAACAGCAAACCAGTCTTCACATAGTTTACTAAAGTACAAAGCTGCGAAGCCTAGCTGGCTCGTGTATTGGTTTACTGTGTGCGCTGAGTATTGTTTTTCGTAGCGTAAGTAGTCTGCAAATAGTTGGATTGGTGTTCGCCAAGCATCACTTAATTCATCAATGTCTGGCGTCGTCACATCGCTCATGCAAGTTCCAATAAGCGCAGTTGTAATGAGCGAACAAACTCAAGGACAAAAAAGCTGTCTTTTGCCGGTTCGAAGTGATTTACGTCATCACTACCAAACGCCAAAATAGCCACAGGGTGTTTTGTGTTACCAATTAAATATAAGGCAGTCGATTGAGTCGTGTCTGAAAACAGTAAGTCTCTTTCTTGTTGGCTTACTCGACCCAAGTAAATGCCGTCGTTTTGCAGGCGATGAGCAATTAATTCATCAAACTTTTTATCGTACTTAACTAAGTGGCATTCGTTAATGGATGGATTAGTGCAGATAATATTGCGCAAATTGCTAGCCAGTGTCGTAAAGTCGTAGTTAGTCCATAACTGACGATGACAGTCGCTAAATAAGCGGTAAATTAACTCGTTTTCTTTTGCTTGTTCAACGAGCTGCTCAATCTTATTTTTTAATAACGTATTGTGTTCACGTAATTGGCGCTGTTGAATATGTACCAAAGACGTTGCTCCAGCCGTTTGCTGTTGTAGTTCAACTTCAGCGAGCACATCAGGGTTTTTAATAAAAAAATCAGGGTGTGCTTTTAAATATTCAGCAATTTGTTGTTCTGTTAGTTTGCTCATAGTGCCACTTGTCCATCAAAAACATGCTCAGCAGGGCCTGTCATTCGTACAGGGTGGCCTTCGCCTTGCCAACGTACTTGTAAACTGCCGCCGGGTAAGTCAACTTGTACGGTATTAGCAAGTTTACTTTGAATTTGTCCAACCACGACCGCAGCACAAGCACCTGTACCACAGGCTAAGGTTTCACTAACGCCACGTTCCCACACTCTTAGTTTAATGTGATCTTGCGAAATTACCTGCATAAAACCAACATTTGCACGTTGTGGAAAACGCTCATGATTTTCAAGGAGTGGGCCTAAGGTGGTGACTTCTGCGGTATGAATGTCATCAACTTCTAACACGCAATGTGGGTTACCCATCGACACTGCGCCACTAAATACTGTGTGTTCTTCAGTGCGAAGAATATAGGTCAGCTCACGCTTGCTGGCTTTTAATGGAATTTTGTTCGGTTCAAAATTAGGGTGGCCCATATTTACCGTTACTTGGCCATCTTTCTCTATATAAAGCGTGAGGTTACCAGATTTTGTTGAAACCGAAATTTTATGCTTATTGGTCAGGCCCTTCATACGTACAAAGCGGGCGAAACAGCGCGCGCCGTTGCCGCATTGTTCAACTTCGTTACCATCGGCATTGAAAATTCGATAATGAAAATCGAGATCAGGCGAGTAAGGGGCTTCAACCATAAGCAGTTGATCGAAGCCAATGCCGAAATGGCGATCTGCCAGCTTCTTTATTTGATCACGTGATAAAAAAACATTTTGAGTAATGTTATCAATAACGACAAAGTCATTACCTAGGCCGTGCATTTTTGAAAAATTAACTAACATAACGCTCTAATTCGGGTTTGCTCTGAGCTAATCATGCCACAGAGCAGGGCGGTTATAAAAACGTTTATGGTAAAATTTTCTCACCTTGCCAAAGGCTTTCTAAGGTTTCGCGTTGGCGAATTAAATGGCTTTGCTGACCATCCACCATAATCTCTGCAACACGCGGGCGTGAGTTGTAATTTGAGCTCATGGTAAAACCATACGCGCCAGCGCTGCGCTGCGCTAATAGGTCACCGGCTTGAAGTGCAAGCTCACGGTCTTTGCCTAAAAAGTCGCCGGTTTCACAAACTGGGCCGACAATATCGTAGTTGTGAGTAGGTGTATCATCTGCGCGAGGTTCAACTGGCACAATACTTTGCCAAGCTTGATACAGCGATGGACGCAACATATCGTTCATGCCAGCATCAACAATAGCAAAGAACTTATCTTGGTTTTGTTTAATAAACTCAACTTTAGTAACTAAAATACCTGCGTTGGCTGCAATCGCACGACCAGGTTCAAAAATAAGTTCTAAATCTTGGTAGTCTGCTAATCGAGCGGTAATTTTATCAACATACTCGCTTGGATGAGGAGGCGTTTCGCCATTATAAGGCACGCCAAGACCACCACCGATATCTAGGTGAGTTAGCTTGATGCCAACCGCTTTTAACTCTTCGATAAGAGTCAGTACTTTTTCAAGTGCTGCTAAGAAAGGTTTTATTTCCGTTAGCTGCGAACCGATGTGGCAATCTACACCGGTAATTTTTAAACCGGGTAGTGATGCTGCATGTTGATACACAGTCACTGCAGTTTGAATATCAATACCAAACTTATTCTCTTTTAAACCGGTTGAGATATAAGGGTGCGTTTTTGCATCTATATCTGGGTTTACGCGAATCGAAATCGGTGCCACTAAGTTAAGATCCGTTGCCACTTTTGAAATTCGTTCAAGCTCAGCCACTGACTCAACGTTAAAACACTTGATCCCCAATTCAAGTGCATAAGTAATTTCGTCAGCGGTTTTTGCAACGCCAGAAAACACAACCTTACTTGCGTCTCCGCCTGCTTGGATAACGCGTGCAAGCTCACCTTTTGAAACGATGTCAAAACCTGAGCCAAGTCGCGCTAAAATATTCAGCACGGCAATATTTGAGTTGGCTTTTACGGCATAGCACACCAAGCTATTATGTGACTTAGCAGCGTCTGCAAATGCTAAATAATGACGTTCAAAGGTTTTGCGAGAATAGATATAACAAGGCGTACCATATTGTTCGGCAAGCTCTTTGACAGCGATGTCTTCAGCGAACAGCTGATTATTATTGTAGTTAAAAAAGTCCATCTATTGGTCCTGTTTTTGCTCTGGTTGTTCGGATGGATCAGCTTGTGGCTGAGACTTTGCAGGCGGCTTAGTATCATCTGGCAGATAAAGAGCACCACTTTGTCCGCAACCTGCTAGGGTTACTAGAAGGGCGCTTAGAGGTAAAATGGTTTTTAATTTTTGGCTATGAGTCTCTTTCATTAGATTAATACGGTTGCTGGCTTTATAATCGCAGAGTAACAGAATATTTAAAAAATGCAGCTATTCGCGGATGAATTTATTCCTGTTACACTTGATGTACACAATCTGCCCCCAGATCTAGGCTTAAAGCCAGTTAAAGGACACTAAAATGACTGATCATGAATACCACACACTAGCCGATGCATTAATGCTAACTATTGAAGAGCAAATCGATGAATGTGATGCCGATTTAGACTATGAATCAGCGTCAGGTATTTTAGAAATCATCTTTCCTGATCGCAGTAAAATAGTGATCAACAAGCAAGCACCATTACACCAAGTTTGGGTAGCGACTAAATTTAACGGTCACCATTTTGAACTACGCGACGATAAGTGGATTGATAACCGCTCAGGTGCAGAGTTTTGGCAATTTATGTGTGATGCGGCAACTCGCCAAGCAGGTCAAACAATTGAATGGCGTTCTGAACTATGAGTTTAGAGTTTGTTGAATATCCAGCGCAAGGTGATCACAAAGCAACGGTTATCTGGCTACATGGTTTAGGTGATTCAGGTGATGGTTTTGCCCCAGTTGCACCGCAACTTGCTCTACCAAAAGAGCTTGGTGTGCGTTTTGTGTTTCCACATGCGCCAGTGCAACCGGTCACCTTAAATGGTGGTATGGCAATGCGCTCTTGGTACGATATTAAATCGATGGATTTAGATAAGCGTGCTGATGAGCAAGGAGTGCGTGAATCTGCTGCAAAAGTGGCTGCAATTATTGACCAAGAAATTGCAAAAGGTATCGCTCCTAACAAAATTATTCTTGCCGGTTTTTCGCAAGGGGGTGTGGTATCGCTGCACTTAGCGCCACGTCTAGATTTTAAATTAGCGGGTGTAATGGCACTTTCAACCTACATGTGTGTGCCTGCAAAATTTGCCAATGAAGCCAAGCAGCAGGGGTTAAACATTTTTATGGCACATGGTCGATTTGACGATGTGGTACCGCATAGCGCAGGCAGACAAGCATTTGACGTGCTTAGCGCAAATAACATGGAAGTAAGCTGGCAAGACTATCCGATGGCGCACCAAGTTTGTGGTGAAGAACTGATGGCTATTCGAGAGTGGTTAATTGCTCGCTTGAGTTAATTTTTGGTTTTAGAGGCCAACATGACAAAGAAACTTGTAATTACAGCAAATATGAATACCGTTGAACCAGTTAATTCAGCGCCGACGGCAGTGACTTATCAATGGCATTGGCGACGCATCTTTATGGTTAGCAGTGTTATCTTAGTTGCGCTGGCTATATTAGTGTATAGCTTTATTGGCGCTGTAAATGCAGAGCAATCACCGCAAGATGAGCCGCAATCAGAGTTTGCAAATGCTGAGCTACAAGCGCCTTTGAATGACGCTGAGCAAGAAGAGCCAAAAGAAATCGTCGCACCGCCAATGAATGAGCAAACACCGCTGGCTGATAACACAGAAACAGCTAAAGCAGAGGTCGTGAGCTCAAACATTGTAGAACCTGACGTTACATCAGTAGAGGCTGAGATCGACAGTGAAGAGGTTATTGATGAGCAACAACCTGAAACATTAGCCGTTATTCCTGATGAAGAAGCATCACAAACTGAACAGCAAGTTGAAAATGCAGCAGCACCTGATGCTCAGCAGCAGTTTTCACGGTCAGCACATATTGCCAGTGTTGCAATTGGCGCAAAAATAGACACAGATAAAGTAAGCCGCGCAGTATTAACTACCGATGTTGTTGATCGAGAACCAGTAAACGTTTTAAAAAACGATGTAAAATTAGCGCAAATTAGCAGTAGCCTGAGCTTTTTTAGCGAGCTTAGAAATATGCAGGGACAAACTGTTCGTCACCAATGGTATTACCAAGACCAACAGCTTGCTTCGATTGAATTGGCCGTAAGTAGTCCGCGATTTCGTACTTATTCAACGAAAAACATCATGCCAGAGCAACTGGGTGATTGGCGTGTTGAAGTTATTGACGCAGATGGCAACTTACTGGCCCAAAAAGAATTTAGAATTTTAGCTGAGTAATATTTAGTATCAGCCTGATAATTAATTGGATTTTTCATGACACAGACAACAAAACTAGTTCGTATCGCGACCCGTAAAAGTGCACTTGCTTTATGGCAGGCTGAATTTGTAAAAGCTCAACTAGAGCACTTCCATGACGACGTAACGGTAGAGTTGGTTCCTATGTCGACACAAGGCGATATTATCCTTGATACACCACTGGCCAAGATAGGTGGTAAAGGCTTATTCGTAAAAGAGCTTGAGCAAGCCATGCTAGATGGTCGTGCAGATATTGCGGTGCATTCGATGAAAGATGTACCTGTTGAGTTTCCTGAAGGTTTAGCATTACACACAATTTGTGAGCGTGAAGACCCGCGCGATGCGTTTGTATCAAACAACTACAAAAGCTTAGATGAGTTACCACAAGGCGCTATTGTTGGTACATCAAGCTTACGCCGCCAATGCCAAATTCGCGAAGCGCGCCCTGATTTAGACATTCGTGACTTGCGCGGTAATGTTAATACGCGTTTGGCAAAACTAGATGATGGTCAATATGATGCAATCATCCTAGCTGCAGCGGGTCTAATTCGTTTAGAAATGCCAGAGCGTATTACAGCTTTTATCGAGCCAGAGGTATCATTACCTGCAAATGGTCAAGGTGCTGTGGGTATTGAGTGCCGTATTGATGATGAAGTAACAAAAGCACTGTTAGCGCCACTTGAACATAATGAAACACGCATTCGTGTTAATGCCGAGCGTGCTATGAATCGCCGTTTAGAAGGTGGTTGCCAAGTACCTATTGGTGCATTTGCATTGGTCGATGGTGAGCAAGTGCATTTACGTGGTTTAGTGGGCGCTATTGATGGTAGCCAAATGCTACGTGATGAAGTGACAGGCCCAGTGGCTGACGCAGAGCAGTTAGGTATTACACTTGCTGAAAAGCTACTTGAGCAAGGTGCTGATAAAATTTTAGCTGAAGTATATAGAGACGCTTAATATGCATATTTTGATAACTCGTCCAGAAGGAAAAGGCACTGAGCTTGCTCTTGAGCTTCAGCAGGCGGGTTATCAAACAACCCTGTGCCCAGTCCTTACCTTAGATTACCTCACAGTAAATAGTAGTGAGCTCGCGCCGCTAGAAAATGCCGATAAAATCATTTTTATCTCGCAAGATGCCGTGCATGCCTTGTTAAAACTCACACCAACAATCAACAAAGCAGCGCAACTTTATGCGGTCGGTCAGCAAACGGCTGATGCGGTTTATGAAGCCTTTGGGCGACGAGCCGCAGTGCCCAAACAGCATGATTCAGAAGGTCTGCTTGAATTAAAAACACTACAAGATGTTGAACTAAGTAACATTGTTTTAGTGAAAGGTGAAGGTGGGCGCACGACCATAGCAAAAACGTTAAAACAACGTGGTGCTTTATTAAATCAATTGGTTGTTTACAAGCGAAGCGCAATTGAGAGCGAACCGGGCAAGTGGATGGACCACTGGCAAACAATTGATGTAGAAGGTATAGTCATTACCAGTAATGCAGCGGTGGATGCCATTTTTAATGGCCTAAAAGAGCCTCAGCTTGCATGGTTGAAAGAGCGACAGTTTTTCGTTGCCAGTGAGCGTATCGCTGACTATTTAAAGCAACAAAATGTCGTAAGAACACAGATACATATTGCTGCAGGGGCGAGCGACAACGCTATGTTCACCTGCATTAATCAGCAAGGTAGCAAAATGAGTGAAGCAGAATCAAAACAACCCGCAAAGCCAGTGACTGCACAGCCAGAGAAAAAAGCGCAAACGGCAAATACTGGGGCAAAAGCGCCTGTACAAGCTAAAAGAGGCATCAGCAAAACAGGTAGCTTAGCGTTACTTATTTCACTTTTAGTGGCCTGTGCAGTTGGCTATGAGTTTTATCTAAAATTAAATAGCGATCAGCAATCGGCTGTGGCATTGACTGAACTGACAGATGAAAACCTTCGCTTACAGCAGCAAATTGATGCATTAAAAAGTGCCCAACAAACAATGCAGCACTCGCTTTATAACAGTGAACAAAAGGTCACTGATGCACTAAACGAAAGTGCTGAGCAAACACAGCAGCAATTACAAGCGGCTTTAAAGCGCGCCGAGCAGCAAACTTTCACGCTTAATCCGCAAGAAGTCACAAGCTTGCAGCGTATGGCCGAATTTAAATTGTGGGCAGAGCACGATTACCAAGGGGCTGCTGCTGTGCTATCTCGCTTAGATAGCTTGCTTGCAGAACACCCGGGTACAGGCGCTATTCGCCAAGTAATTCACCAAGATTTACAAACCTTGAATGCCATAGAACCTGTGGCTGTTGAGGCAATTTATTTAAAACTGCATGGCATTAATCAAAAAGTTGATGAACTGGTATTTAATGCTATTTCACTCCCTGAAGAGGTCGTTAAAGAAGACCCAAATCAATTAAGTGAAAATGTCAGTGAGTGGCGTCAAAACCTTGCGAAGTCGTGGCAGCAGTTTAAAGGCTTCTTTGTTAAAGTGCGCACACGTGAAGATATGGTTATCGCACCATTTTTAAGTGAGCAAGAGCGTCACCTAGTAAAACAGCGCCTGAGTTTATATTTAGCTCAAGCGCAAGATGCGGTATTAAGTAAACAAAGTAGTGTGTATTTTAGTGCTGTTGATGCTGCTCATAGCTTGGTAAAAGATTACTTTAAACAAGATGATGCGCAAACAAAAGCGGCCTTAAAAAGTCTTGCTGAGCTTTCGAAAGAGCAGCTCGATTTTAGTCCAAAAGTGTCACTACAAAGTACTGAGCAGGTGAAGGAGTGGGCACAATGATCCGCTTTTTATTAATCATTATTGCAATAGCAGTCTGCTTAGGGATTGCCCCTTTTTTTATAGATCAAAAGGGTTATGTACTAATTGCCTTTAATAAAACAACCATTGAAGGGACTATTTGGGGCATCACAGCACTTTTAATATTAGCATTCGCTGCACTGTTTTTACTTTATAAGCTTTGCCGTTACGTAATATCTTTATATAGCCATACACGCCATGGCTTTTTTGCGCGCAGTGAAGAGCGTAAACAAGCGGCTATTGAGCAAGGTGTATGGAGCTTAATTAATAACGATTATGCACAGCTTGAGCTTACACTTGATAACAATAGTGTTGCAGATAAGTGGAGCGATATACGTTATGCGCTTCTTGCTAAAGCGGCATTAGCTAACAATGAGAGCGAAAAAGCGGTTAGTTATCTTGATAAAATAAGCCAGGATAAGCAGTTAAAAGTGGCTAATTTATGGATTGCTAGCGGTGAAACCAGCACCATTTTTGCTGACCTTAAAGCGTTAGCTGAGCGCAAAAAAGCCACGAGTTTAGAGCTTAAAATGTATGCCCATGTATTGGTAAAAGAGCAAAAGTGGGCGTCATTGAATGACTTTATGCCGCGTTTATTGCGCAAGAAAACACTTTCAGAGCAAGAGTGGCAACAACTTTTTGATAGTTACTTTGCAGCTCAATCAAACGGAGATTTAACTGAGCGTTATGAGCAATTAGCCAAAAACCTGAAACCACATGCTGAGGTAAGCTATTTAACGGCGATGGCGAAGGCAGGTGAGTTAAACAAAATTGAGCTAAGCTTAATTAAAATGATAAAAAAACCGCTGCAACATAAAGACTTAGCACGTATTTTACGTACTAGTAGCGCTGGCGATGCACTCAAGTTGCAATCAAGTTTGCAGGATGTATTAAAAAAAGATACCGAAAATACAGATTTACTATTAGCCCTTGCATGTTTAGCAAATGCGCATGGTGAATATGACTTAGCTGCGCGGGTGTTTGATAAAGCGCTTAATGCTGATAACCGCCATGCCTATTTGCAGCAAGCGGTTCTTAGTTATAGTAAGAGTGCCCAACCAGAAAAAGCATTGGTACTCTATCAATAATTTTACTTCAGCCGGCAAAGGAGCAATGGCTTGAAAAACTTATTTACACTGACAATAAGTATTGCACTTGCTTACTTTCTTACAGGGTATTTAAGTAATTCTTTGCTGGCGATTGATGGTTATGCGGTTGCAGCGTGGCCGCCTGCAGGTATTGCGCTTGCCAGTATCTTACTGCTTCGAAATCGTGCTCTGCTAGGAGTTTTGCTAGGGGCGTTCTTTGTAAACCTTATTCACCTTGATAAAGTTACTGATATTTTTCACTGGCAAATGATGTTGCAAGCTATTGGTGTGACAAGTGCATCAACATTTCAGGCTTGGCTTGCCTATTACATTATAATTCATGTAGTTAAACGCCCGATTGAGTTATCGTCATTAAAGCAAAGTATGATTGGTTTAATGATAGGCGGCCCTTTGTGTAGCTTGATTGCAGCATCAATTGGCACCGGCTTATTGGTCATTAATAATGTTATTCCGAGTTATGCGGCGCTTAATAATTTTATCGCATGGTGGATTGGCGACAGCATTGGGGTGCTGATTTTCACACCATTAATTTTAGCGGCATTTAGTTACCACCACACTCGTCAACGGCTGCAAATCATTGTGCCGTCGTTATTAATTTATGTGGTTATTTGTGTCAGCTTTTATGGTGCAGCCAGTGTAAAAAAAGACAAAGACTTACAGCGCCAGCAAGCAAAAGTCAGTGCAATTCATACTAATCTTGAACACCAAGTTGATGAAATTAAATCGCATTTATCTTTATTAGCTACTTTTTTTGCTAGTAGTGACATGGTTGATTTTGATGAATTTAAGCGTTTTACAACAAGGCAACTACAATATAGCAAAGAAATCCTTGCCCTTGAGTGGGCACCTAAAGTTATTCACTCACAACTAAATAACTATCAAAGTCTACTGCGTGATGAACTGGGTGCTGATTACTACGTGAAAGAAAAAAATGCTGCAGGACAGTGGCAGCCGGTAAGTAAGAGAGCAGTCTATTTTCCGGTGCAATATATTCATCCATTAGTAGGGAACGAACCAGCGCAAGGCTTTGATTTGGCTTCAAACGAGTTACGTAAACAAGCGTTAACTGACTCTCGGTTAATTAAAAATGTCACCGTCAGTGAGCCTATTACTTTGATGCAAGGTGATGGTAACGAAAAGGGCGTTTTATTCTTTAACCCTGTTTATTCAGACATTAATCATCAGGTCGGCTTTCGGGGTTATGTTGTTGCTGTGGTTAATTTAGAGTTGCTGGCACAAACACTAAATTTTAATCAAAATACTGAGATTGAAACCAGTTTTTTTGATGTTACCGATGGTACTAACCCTGTCGAGATTTACAGCCCACACCGTGTTGGTACAACCGCTATTGCGAGCTTTAATTTTATTATTGGCGAGCGCGTTTGGCAGGTGAAATTATGGGAGTCAGTAGCGCAGTCGTCATGGCTGCCTTATTGGCTAGCGCAAATAGTCGGTATGCTGTTTGTTTGGTTATTGATCACATTTTTGATTTCAGTAACCGGTACTAATATTCAAATTCGTCAGCAAGTAGCGAAACAAACTCAAAGCCTTCGCGAAGAAAAACTAAAAGCCGATAAAGCCAGCCAAATTAAAAGTGAGTTCTTGGCGAATATGAGCCATGAAATACGCACACCTATTAATGGTATAAAAGGTTTGCATTATTTAGCAATGCAAGAGCCTGACTGGCAACAAGCCCGTGGTTATATTGATCAAGCCGATGGTGCATTGAATGTACTATTACGGGTAATCAATGATGTTTTAGATTTTTCTAAAATAGAAGCGGGGCGATTGGAGCTACATCAAGAACCCATCGATGTGAATGCGTTGGTTAATGAACTGACTAACTTATTGCAGTTTGAACTTAATTCCCGTGCTTTAAAGTTTAAGGTTGAGTTTGATGCATCTGCGCACTTATTGATCCACACCGACCCAATTCGTTTAAAACAAGTATTATTAAACCTGTTAAACAATGCGGTGAAGTTCACTCAAGAAGGCACGATTACATTACGTATTTGGCAGCAGGGTAAATTTACTTACTTTAGTGTTATTGATACTGGCATCGGCATCAGTAAAGAGGCGCAGCAGCGCCTGTTTAAACCATTCTCACAAGCCGATAGCTCAACCTCTCGTCGCTTTGGTGGCACAGGTTTAGGCTTGAGTATTTGCCAAAAACTCATTGTTATGATGGGAGGCGAGATAAGCCTCAGTAGCTCTGAGGGGCAAGGTTCAACGTTTACAATTTCGCTGCCATTTGAGTCCCCTCTTGAAGAGGTGATTCATAGCGACGATGAGTTAGCTGATATCGATGTGACAGCTGTTTCATTTGCTGGCGATACAATTCTATTGGTTGAAGATAACCCATTGAATCAACATGTGGCGAGTTCGATTTTAAAAACTAAAGGTTGCCAACCTGATATCGCTAAAGATGGCCACGAGGCTATTAAGATGATCAGTGAAAAAAGCTATGACCTTGTACTCATGGATATTCAAATGCCGAATATGGATGGCTTACAAGCGACTAAGGTTATTCGCAACGAGTTACTGATCACCGATTTACCGATTATTGGCTTATCGGCAAATGCCCACGATGATGATCTTAAGAAAGGTTTAGCCAGTGGTATGAATGGTTATTTAACTAAACCAATTGATGCTGATAAACTTTTTAAAACCTTGTGGCATTTTTTGCATAATGCTAGCGGCCATTAAAGCAGACATTTGACCTCAAAAAAGTAAATAAAATCATCTAAACTTGAAATATCGCCGTGGGTACGTATGATCCGCGCAAATTTACTGAACCTGAGTGCTAATTATGATCAATAACAAACTCCCTTTGCTTGATATTCACCGTCATCTAGATGGTAATGTTCGCCCACAAACGATCTTAGACCTTGGTCGTCAGTTTAATCTTGAATTACCTGCTGACAACATTGAAGCGCTTATTCCGCACGTACAGGTTATCGACCCTGAACCAAATTTAGTGGCATTTTTACAAAAGCTTGATTGGGGTGTAAAAGTACTGGGTGATTACGATGCTTGTCGTCGTATTGCTATCGAAAACGTTGAAGATGCGATTGCCCAAAACCTCGATTACGTTGAGCTTCGTTTTAGTCCATATTATATGGCGCAAAGCCAAGGCTTACACCCGCAAGGAGTTGTCGAAGCGGTGGTTGATGGTGTAAAAAGTGCGTGCCAAAACGCGCCAATTAAAGCTAACTTAATCGGCATCATGTCGCGTACATATGGCACCAAAATCTGTCAGCAAGAGCTTGATGCGCTACTTGCTTTTAAAAATGATTTAGTGGCGGTTGATTTAGCTGGCGATGAAATTGGTTTCCCGGGTGAGCTATTTGTTGATCACTTTAAACAAGTTCATGATGCATACTTAGCTGCCACGATTCATGCCGGTGAAGCACGCGGTAGCGAAAGCATTTGGCAAGCAATTAACGAGCTTGGTGCAACGCGTATTGGTCATGGTGTAAAAGCAATTGAAGATGCTGCACTAATGGATTACTTACGTGATAAGCGCATTGGTATTGAGTCTTGCTTAACCAGTAACATTCAAACCAGTACTGTTGCTGAGCTTGCAAAACACCCGCTAAAAACCTTCTTAGACCATGGTATTTTGGCATCGATTAATACTGATGATCCGGCCGTTGAAGGTATTGAAATAGCGTATGAGTATCAAGTAGCAGCACCTGCGGCAGGGTTAAGCCAAGCCGATATGGAAAAAGCGCAAGCTAATGCGCTTGAAATTGCTTATTTAAGCGATGCAGATAAAGCGGCTTTAAAACAGTTAGCTGCTAATCGTTAAGCAGCTAACTTATACTTGGTGCTCTTGGCATGAAACGTAGTTTTCATATAATGCCTTGAGCACGTCACCTCGGCTGATCATGCCAACAACCTTACCACCCTCGATAACTGGGTAATTCTTTGGCTTACCCGTTTTCATGGCATCAGCCAACTCAATGATATTTTGATCGCTACTCACGGTAACAACATCGGTGCGCATGAGTTGTTTTACCTTTACCACGCCATCGCAGAAATAACTGTTTTGCATGAGCGGTTGCAGCAGCTCTTGTTCTGAAATAAAGCCAACTAAACTTTTGTTGTCATCGAATACAGGTGCGCCTAGTAATTTAAACTTTTGCAGCTCGCTAATCGCGGTGGTCATTTCAGTTTCAGGCGTAATGTGTGGCAACTTACGTTGCATAAAGTCTTGTACTTTTGTATTTAGCATTTGGGTCTCTCCCCATCGTTATTCTAAACAGAGTATGGTCAAGGAAATGCAGTTTGTGAAATCGTTTAGACGGATTAAGGCGATAGGTAAAACAAATAAAAAAGGCATCCAATTGGATGCCTTAAAAATAACCGGTATGAGTTAGTTATTTAATGAATGCAAATGCATCAGCGTACATGTTCTCACGTACCGCACCATGGTTAATAAAATCATCGCGAACCACGCCAATCATGTCGAAGCGGCCTGCCATGTAAATATCGTATGGTTCTAAAGACACTATATCTTCCATAACGGCCTTGTGGACGTAACCGGTTTTGCCAGTCCAGCTTTGCGGCGCATTTTCAACCACTGGAATGTATTGGAAATGTGGGTTGCTGTTTGCCCATGCTTGCATTTCATCATGAGCATAAAGCGCAGCTTGCTCACGAACACCCCAGTAAAATAATACAGGGCGCTCACAGCCAATTTCAGCAAGGTGATCAGCCATTGATTTGGCATAAGAAAAACCAGTACCGCCAGCAAGTAGAATAATTGGGCGCTCACCCTCAACTCGCAGCTGTGATACACCTAAACCCACTTCAACATTAACTTGCTGTTGCTCTGTATGTGCTTGACGTAAATGATCAAGCGCTTGCATTGCATACGAATCAGCACCTGCGGCACCAATATGTAGTTCAATTTGGTCAGTTTGTGAAGGGCGGCTTGCAATAGAAAAGGCACGCTTATCTTTTTCGCCTAATACAAGTTGCATATATTGGCCTGCCTCGAATGACACAGGTTGCTGTGGTTTCAAAATGACCTTATGTACATGGTCTGTAAGCGGGCTGATCGCAACAACGTCAGCGAGTAATGTTTGCATAGTTTACCTTTATAAGCACAGAAGCAAATTCGGTTATGAATCGCACTCATAACCGTTAAATTTTGAGCAGTTTAACATAGTCACAGCTTAGAGAATATCTAAGCTGTCCCATAATTCATCAACACGTTCTTTGATTTTTGGATCCATAACAATGGGCTCACCCCATTCACGATCTGTTTCGCCTGGCCATTTATTGGTTGCATCCATGCCCATTTTTGAGCCAAGGCCCGAAACTGGCGATGCAAAATCTAAATAATCAATTGGCGTGTTTTCGATCATCGTCGTATCGCGAGCAGGGTCCATACGCGTTGTAATGGCCCAGATCACGTCGTTCCAATCACGTGCGTTTACATCATCATCGCAAACAATCACGAACTTGGTATACATGAATTGACGTAAGAAAGACCACACCCCCATCATCACGCGCTTGGCATGACCTGGGTATTGTTTTTTCATCGTGACCACAGCCATACGATAAGAACAGCCTTCAGGTGGTAGATAAAAATCTACAATTTCAGGGAATTGCTTTTGCAGAATTGGTACGAACACTTCGTTCAATGCAACCCCGAGTACTGCTGGCTCATCTGGTGGACGGCCAGTGTAAGTGCTGTGATAAATTGGGTTTTCACGATGTGTAATGTGAGTGACCGTCATCACCGGAAACTCGTCTACTTCGTTGTAGTAACCTGTGTGGTCGCCATAAGGGCCTTCTGGTGCTGTTTCACCTGGCATAATATAACCTTCAAGCACGAACTCTGCGGTAGCAGGCACTTGTAGGTCATTTGAAACCGATTTAACAACTTCAGTTTTACTACCGCGTAGTAAACCAGCAAATGCATATTCGCTTAGGGTGTCTGGTACTGGTGTTACAGCGCCTAAGATTGTCGCAGGATCGGCACCTAATGCGACAGATACAGGGTAAGGTTCGCCTGGGTGCTCTTTACACCATTCACGAAAATCTAATGCGCCACCGCGGTGCGATAGCCAACGCATAATAATTTTGTTTTTACCCAATAGCTGCTGACGGTAAATGCCTAAGTTTTGGCGCTTTTTATAAGGCCCTTTGGTAACCGTTAGACCCCATGTGATCAAGGGAGCAGCATCACCCGGCCAGCAATGTTGGATAGGCAGCTTAGTTAAGTCAACATTATCGCCTTCAAGTATAACTTGCTGACAAGGCGCTTTTTTTACTTCTTTAGCTGGCATATTCAGTACTTGTTTGAATACTGGGATTTGCCCTAGTGCCTCTTTAATGCCTTTTGGTGGCTCAGGCTCTTTTAGAAAAGCTAATAACTTACCAACTTCGCGCAGTTCACTGACATCATCTTGGCCCATACCCATCGCTACACGTTTGGGCGTACCAAAAAGGTTAGCAAGAACGGGAATGGTGTGACCTTTAGGGTTTTCGAATAACAGAGCAGGGCCTTCTGCACGTAACGTACGGTCGGCAATTTCGGTCATTTCAAGGTAAGGATCAATTTCTTGTTTGATCCGCTTTAACTCACCTTTTTGTTCTAATAACTCGATAAATTCGCGAAGATCTTTGTATTTCATTATAGCCGCTTAAACGCTGAATAAACTGTCGCTATTATACTCAAAACCACTGATTAAGCTAATTTAGCCACGAAAGCTTTTGCTATTACTGGGTTAAGCTACATTGGTACTTTTTACCTCTTAAAATCAGCATGGCTTCATCGCCTTTAGACCAAAACAGCACATTATCGGCACTGTATTTAACCCCAGAGCCGCTTACTTGGCGATTGAGTAAATATTCACTCTCCTTAAATGTCAGTCTGGCTTCCTCATCATTGTACTCAACGATACTGGCGCTGAGGGTCTCATCGCACAGATAGTTGCTCGGTGCACTTTGCTCAGCACATGCGCACAAGGTAACTAAAGCGAGCCCCGAGAGAAGTGGTTTAATCATAGAAACACCTCTATTTTTGAATGAGCTATAAGCCTAACAAAGAAAAATTAACCGTTGGTGAAAATGGCAGGATAAGTTATGTTGATAGTGTATTTAATGGGCAAGGAACCACCATGGCAGGCACAAATTTACTAACCTTACTTGATGATATTACAACACTTTTAGACGACATTGCGACGATGAGTAAAGTCGCAACAAAAAAAACAGCAGGGGTGTTAGGTGATGACCTCGCGCTTAATGCTCAGCAAGTTACAGGGGTAACTGCCGATAGAGAGTTGCCAGTGGTTTGGGCTGTGGCAAAAGGCTCGTTTATCAACAAAGCCATCTTAGTGCCCGCAGCGTTATTGATTAGTGTTTGGTTGCCTTGGTTAATCACTCCGCTGTTAATGGTTGGCGGGCTGTTTTTGTGTTTTGAAGGTGCAGAGAAAATTATCGAAAAGCTGTTTGGTCACGCTCAACAAGAAGATGAAGGTGTGGTTGAACAACAAGACTTACAAGAATACGAAAAGCAAAAAATCAAAGGAGCAATCCGTACTGATTTTATCCTCTCTGCAGAAATTATAGTGATAACGCTAGGTACGGTTGCTGGCGCAACGCTGGTTAATCAAGCTTTAGTGCTCAGTGTAATCGCAATTATTATGACCATTGGCGTGTATGGGTTAGTTGCTGGGATTGTTAAACTTGATGATGCTGGTTTGTATTTACTGCAAAAAGCGCAGCAAAGTGGCGGTAAGTTTAAAGAGCTTGTAGGTAAGTTTTTACTTGCTGCAGCGCCTAAGTTAATGCGCTTTTTAGCCTTTGCAGGAACGGTTGCTATGTTCTTAGTTGGCGGTGGCATATTGGTACATGGGATCCCTGTTTTGCATCACGTCAAGCAAGGTAGCATCGAGTTTGTAACGGATTTAGTTGGCAAAACTGGGGAGTTGGCTACGCCGATTATATTTGATGGTTTATTGGGTGTTTTGGCTGGGGGGATCGTCGTTTTAATGACAATTATCTATAAGAGATTTTTTCGGTAACAATTGTTATTTATAAGTATACTGGTTGGGAGTTATTTGTTACCTTTTATTTTACTCTAAATTTAAAAGGGAATTTTATGTCTAGATTAATCATAATTATATCTTGTTTGCTTATTAGCTTTATTAGTAATGCAAAACCAAAACCTTTACCAATTGAAACCTTCAGTAAAGCTAGCGAGTTTGGAAGTGTGAAGATTTCACCTACTGGTAAATACCTAGCCGTAATGACGCAGCCTAACGGCAAGAATTCTTTAATGATTTTGGATACTGATACATTTAAGGTATTGCATGCGATAAACTTTCCAAAAAATGCTCAAGTCGGCAACTATTACTGGGTGAATGAAGAGCGTATTGTATTAGCTAAAGAGTATCTAAAAGGTTGGAAAGATCATCCTGAATACCATGGTGAGTTGTTTGGTGTAAACGCAGACGGCAGTCAAGGGGAGTATTTGGTTGGTTATCAAGGTGAAAGGCAAACTGGGACGAGAATTAAAAAGGCAACTCCTGTATTAGGGACCTCTTATGTGCTTGACCCATTGGTAGAAAATAAGCGTAAAATGTTGGTTTTAACCATACCATGGACAGCTGCCAAAGAGCCTCACACGATTGTGTATGAAGTAGATGTCTATCGAGGGACAAGAAAAAAGATCACACGTTCACCTTCAAGAATGGCTAGTTTTCTGACTGATCATGAAGGCAACGTAAGAGTATCCGCCTCGACTGATGACTATATTAATCCAAAAATATATATCCGCCCTAAATCTGGTGGTGAGTGGGAAGAGCTCAATTTAAAGGATATTTCGTATAGTGATGTTGGGTTGCATGCTTTTGATAGCACGGATGAATCTGCTTATGTGACGGCTTCTGTTAACGGAGAAGCTAAAGGGCTTTATAAGTTAAATCTTAAAACTAAACAATTTGATCTAATCCATAAAGAAAAAAGTGTTTCACCAAAGCAGGTGTGGGTGGATGAAGTATCAAAAGAACTTTTTGCTGTCGAGCATGAGTTAGGCTACCCAACCTATTCTTTTATAGATAATAACACTAAGAAAAGCCAGCAATTAAAAGCTCTTTTAAGAGTGCTTGAGGGCCAGCAAGTTCAATTAGTCAGCAGTACCGTAAATGGTGATAAGAGCGTCATTTTTGCCTCAAGTGACACTAATCCTGGCAGTTATTACTTATTTGATGCTAAAACTAATAATCTCGGTTTTCTATTCTCATCCAGAAGTTGGATTAAACCTAGTCAAATGGCGATTACAAAGCCTATCAATTTTACAGCACGTGATGGACTAGCTATCTACGGTTACTTAACTATTCCAAATAACGCTGAAGAAAAAAACTTACCATTAGTAGTAATGCCGCATGGGGGTCCTCATGGTCCAAGAGATTGGTGGGGATATGACTCAACAGCTCAGCTTCTTGCGAGTAGAGGAATTGCTGTACTAAAGGTTAACTTTCGTGGCTCAGGTGGCTTTGGACGAAATTTTGAACGTGCCGGCCATCGCAAGTGGGGACAGGAAATACAATACGATATTATAGATGGTGTAAAATATCTTATTTCAAGCGGTATTGCTGATAAAGGTAACATTTGCATTATGGGGGCCAGCTTTGGTGGATATTCCGCGTTACAAAGTGCGATCTTGGAACCTGGTATGTTCCAGTGTGCGATTGGAGTTGTAGGTGTATATGATTTACCACTCATGTTTGATGAGGGAGATGTATCTGAGCGTGATAGCGGGCAACGTTTTCTAAAAGTGGTATTAGGCGAGGATGAAGAGCAACTAAAGCGTTTTTCACCAAGCTACAATATAGAAAAGTTAAAAGCTCCAGTATTAATTTTTCATGGTGGGGAAGATCGAAGGGCGCCTATCGAGCAAGCTGAGTCGTTAGTTTCTGCTTTAAAGAAAGAGAATCATCCCTATATTTATGAGCTATTAGATGATGAAGGTCACGGTTTTTATAAAGAAGAGCACCGCACTCTTTACTATAAAAAAGTATTGGCTTTTTTAGATGATCATTTAAAGCTTTAATGAAAAGTGCCGGCGAGCAAGCTCGCCGGCAAGGATTTAGCACGGGAACGTAAGCGTGCTAGTGTGCAAGGTCTTCCTTTAAGTTGTACAAACTCAAAAGATGATTCGTTCATTAAGCAATGAAGCCTAGTTGCAATTTAAAACAGAGCAGGAGAGTGACTCTGTTATTGCTAATAAGCATTTATAAAACCAACAAAGTAATATAAATACTGTGTCATACAAAAATGTTATAACATAACAAAAATAAAGTAAATAGCGAGAGTCATATTATTAGGCTGGTTTCTTCTGCGTGATATTTATGGGTAACAGATTATTGAGTATTCAACTTACTACAATCGTAACTCAAGCATAGCTCTGCGAGCTCAACCTTTGCTTTAGGATTCCCTTGTAAGGTGGCTTTGTTGAGCCAGTAAGCTGCTTTTTCGTTATTCACTTCTGTCCCTTGGCCATCGCGATACATCTGACCCAAGTTTAATTGTCCCCATGAATAACCATCTTCCGCAGACAGGGTAAAACTTTTCAACGCTTCCTCGTATAAGCCATCTTTGAAGTAAGTGATCCCCTCCTGATTATGTTTATCGAGCTTAACGCCCGTATATAAAGGCTTAGGTCTAGGCGGGTGCATAACAAAACCACCAAATAAACTATAAAGCTCAGGTCGCATAATCTTATATATGCTGCCTTCATCATAAAGCTGCTGTATTTGTGATTTACTGAAAGTCAGGGTTTTACTAGAAAAGTAATCATCTTGAACTAGCATGCTGGTTCGCATCGCAATCTCGATGTCTTTATTGTACTTGTAAGTGTAGTTAGCAACTCTAAAAGTCATGTTCTTGTCATCCAATTCAACGAGCTGAGCTACTTTTAGGTTGTTAATACGTTTTGGTTTGCCAGTAAACTTATCTGAATAGACAAAATAGGTATCAAACAACTTTGGCTCGTTTAGGTAAGTTTGCTCGTTCTCAGTTTGTTCATTCGCCCCGATTAATGCTTTTGCTAATAGGTAAGCGATGATGAATAGGCCAATAAAGTACTTTATAAACGACGCTAACTCTAAGGCGGGCAATGAATACCAAGGTGCAGGAGTAACATAGCCACAGTCATCACATTGTCTTTGATAATTAATAGAAAGTGGCATGATGGGCAAAATAGTAAAGCGCAAAACTTTACTGTGATTGCTTAAAGAATAATGTTCACTATGGCAATGTGGACACGTTTTTTGTTTTTTATAAAAAACATCAGCGGGTGCGGTATTAAATAGAAGCATCGTTTCTTCCTGAATATTGCTATCAATAAACTAGAACAAATGCAGAGAGTTAGAAAGCACCAAACTGTAAGCAAATATGAATTAAATATGCTGAACAATGTTTTCGTTTAGAGAAACAGCACATTCTCTGCTATGATCCACAGCATCTTCGAGGATGTCCCTCAATTATCAAGTTTGGAATATTACTGTGACCGCTACTGCTTTTTCATCTTTGGCTTTGCCGCAAGAGTTAACCGATAACTTATCAACTTTAGGTTATACGCAAATGACGCCTGTGCAAGCGCAAAGCTTGCCAGTGATCTTGCAAGGCAAAGATATTATTGCCCAAGCTAAAACCGGGTCGGGTAAAACGGCTGCATTTAGTCTAGGTGTGCTGGCTAAGTTAAATGTGAAACGCTTTCGTATTCAGTCTCTCATTTTATGTCCAACCCGAGAATTAGCAGAGCAGGTAGCGGAAGAAGTTCGTAAGCTAGCCCGTGGTATTCATAACATTAAAGTTTTAACCTTATGTGGCGGTGTGTCTATTGGTCCACAAATTGGCTCATTAGAGCATGGTGCGCATATCATTGTTGGCACGCCAGGTCGTGTTGATGACCATATTCGCAAAGGCACATTGCGCTTAAATGATGTTGAAACCTTGGTGTTAGATGAAGCTGATCAAATGCTAGATATGGGTTTCCAAGATACCCTTGATGCTATTGTTGAGAGTATTCCAAATCAACGCCAAACATTATTGTTTAGTGCGACTTATCCAAAATCAATTGCTGCGATAGCTGAGCGAGTGCTTAGCAATCCAGAAATGATTAAGGTTGAAGAAGAGCAAACAAAAAGTACAATCAAGCAATACTTTTATAAGCTAGATAACAACAAACAGCGCTTTAATACATTGAAGCTGTTGTTATTAAAGTTCCAGCCAGAAAGCTGTGTGGTTTTTTGTAACACCAAGGTTGAAACTCAACAGATTTGTGATGACCTTTATGCTGAAGGGTTTAGTGCGGTTGCCTTACACGGTGATTTAGATCAACGTGAACGTGAGCGCACTTTAATTCGCTTTGCTAATAAAAGTGCCTGTATTCTGGTTGCAACGGATGTTGCTGCGCGTGGCTTAGATATCAACGATATGGACATGGTAGTGAACTACCACCTCGCGCATGACCCTCAAACCCATGTACACCGTGTTGGTCGTACTGGTCGAGCAGGTAAAAAGGGTATTGCATGTTCTATTTATGGTGAAGCAGAGCAATTTAAAGTGGCACAAATTGGCGACCACTATGAGCGCGACTTTGACCCTGAACCAATTCCGCCATTTAGCTTGCTCGAAAAGCCTGCTTATAAGCCAACCATGGCGACAATTATGATTGATGCTGGCAAGAAGCAAAAAATTCGTGCCGGTGATATTTTAGGTGCATTAACTGGTAAAGAGGGAATTGCTGGTCATCAGGTAGGTAAAATTAACGTACTTGATAATGTGGCCTTTATTGCTGTTGAGCGAGCAGCTGCAAAACCTGCATTACGCAAATTGACCGAAGGTAATATTAAAAAGCGCAAGATCCGTGCGCGACGTTTGAGTCGGTAATCTGGTTAATTATGAGCAGCTAGCTTTAAGTTGCTCATATTCGAGTTGTATTCTCTTAAACTCAATTGCACAGCCTTGGCGGTCTGGGTGGTGTTTTAACGCTAGTTGTCGCCAACGCTTTTGTAACTGTTTTTCCGAAAAATCAGTAGGTAGCTGCCACGCCTGTTGTAATTGTATTAGCTGCTGCTGAGGTAATGAGTGAATGGCCTTTTTTGGGCTAAATGACGAAAAGCGCTGCCAAAAATCAGTTAACAACGCATCAATTTCATCGCTTGTTGTATCAAAGTTTTGCCAATCTAAATAATAACCCCGTAGCGGGTCATGACTTTCTAATGCGTTACTTGTTTGCTTACTAATAAGTTCAATATGTAAAGAGGCAATCTCTAGCTGTTGCTCTGGCGCAAGTTGTGCTTGCAGTTGATACAAGCCATTCATAACTAAAAAGTTGCGTTTAAACAGATCTTTTTGTGGGTCTGCGTCTAATGATTCTATTTTTCCAGATTCACTAAGTGCGCTGGCAAGCGTATGAACCTTCCAAACAGGCTGTTCCAAAAGGAGGTAAAAAATCTCATCAATCAGTGGGTTAACCATTGTTCGCAAGCCTGACTTTGGTGTAATCTAAATGTGTGTACGCTATCACAGCTAAACAATTGAAACTACAAAGTTGCTCTGAGATAAATATTTAGCATTATAAAATTAGCATAAAAAGCCAAGTATAAGATTAGGGATATTAAATATATGCTCGCACCTACACGTTTAAGCATACTTTGTTCAGCGTTTTTTTGCTGTTTTTTCGTTATGCCCTTCAATTTGGCTGCAAATTCATTATTTGAGCAATTCACACAACAAGAACAGTGGGAAGATAAGCATCAACTAGGGTTACAGTTAATTTCAGAAGGTTCACTGAGTAATGAGCAAACTCTTGATGTTTATATGCAATTAGCCGATTTAGCATTAGAGAAAGACTTATTTTCTAAAGCAATTGAAAATTACCAAAAAGTTGAGTTATCTACATCATTTGATACCAATCCGGAGCGTTTCTTTCGTGCAATAAAAATGCAAGGAGTGACCTACTATTATCAAGGTTTGATGCAACAGGCGCTAATAGCGTACTTAAAAGCGATACCTTTTGCTGAAAAAATGCCTGACCCACTAGCTAAAGCCAATTTAATGAGCAATATTGGTCTCGCTTATTTTGATATGTTTAATTTGAATCAAGCTTTAAATTACTACAAACAGGCCAAAGATATTTATGAGCAACATGGTAGTGAGCAAGATAAAGCTGATATTTTGCATAACATTGCCGGAATATATATTCGACTTTCAAGTTACGAAGTTGCTCTTGAAATGTACAGAGAAACATTAAATATATTCCAAAGTTTAGGTGATATGGATGGTGTCGCTCAATCCTATGGAAATATGGGGGTAGCTTATTCTGAGCTTGGGCAGTATCAACTCTCTTTGCATTATTATCAGCGTGCTTTGCGCTATTATCAAGAAACAAATAACGCCTATTTCTTGTCTTCTCGCCATGGCAACATTGCTAATGTTTATTTGCGCACCGGTGATTTAGAGCTTGCCTTAAGCCATGCCGAAAAAGCAATTGAGTTTGCAAAAAAAATTGACAACAAAGCCTTAGAGTTGGCCGGCGTGTTGTCACAAGCAAAAATTGAATTGTTACAGAATAAATTAACAAAAGCTGAATCCACTTTAACTACTTCAGTACAGATGGCAAAGGAGTACAAAGACGATTTACGTGTTCAAGATGGTATGGGAATGATGGCTTTAATTAAAGCAGGTCAAGGTGATTTTGCTACAGCCGTTGCGAATTTTGATAAGTTTGTTCGTTCATTTAACTCGGTTCAAAATGCCAAATTATTAAAGTCGATGGGAGAGTTACAAAGCCAGATACAAGCAACTCAGCTCAATCAAGAAATAATCGAACTAAAGCAACGTCAACAAGTACAAGATCTCGAAATGTCCAAACAACGACAGTTGGGCATTATGCTATTCATCTTATTCGTTATGCTGGTGGTAACAGGTATTACTGTATACCGTCGTAGTATTGAAAAAGGCGCTAAAGAGCAGCTTTCTTTAATGGTGGCAAAACGAACAAAAGAACTTGAAGAAACAGCAGAAAAATTGCGCAGAGCTAACGAAATAAAGAGTCAATTTTTAGCAAATATTAGTCACGAAATTCGTACGCCGCTAACTGCAATTTTAGGGCAAACAGATAATTTAATTAATGGTTATTATAAACCAGAACACTTAAATGATGAACTTGCTGTTATCCAAAAACAAAGTGATCATTTAAAAGAGCTAATAAATGACGTGCTAGATATCAGTAAAATTGAAGCTAACAAGCTAGAGCTTAGCCTAAAAGAGGGGGATTTAGTTCGGTTGCTTACAGATGTCCATTCTATGCTTAGTGGTCAGGCTAAAGATAAAGGGTTGAACTTTGCATTTCATAATGAACTTGGTGAGCAATATTATAGCTTGCTCGACTTTACCCGCATTAAACAAATCCTTATTAACCTGTGTGCAAATGCAATTAAGTTTACAAACCAAGGCGAAGTTGAGTTAAAGGTTTCGCGTGTTGAGCAAGGTGTGTGGTTTTATGTTACCGACACTGGTATTGGCATGAATGCCGAGCAACTGAAGCAAATATTTGACTGCTTTAGCCAAGGTGACAATAGTATTAGTCGCCGTTTCGGTGGTACTGGACTTGGATTAAGTTTATCGCAACAGCTTGCAATGATGATGGGTGGTTATATAAGTGTTGAAAGTGAGCTGAACCAAGGTAGCGTGTTCTCATTTTACTTACCTTGTAAAGAGTATATACCAAGCTCTGACATCATTGAGCCTGCAAAACTCGAACAACATGCTGCCAATGGCTTATCTGGCAAAGTGCTGCTAGCTGAAGATCATCCAGATAACCGCCGTTTAATTTCTCGCTATTTAGAATCTATGGGACTTGAAGTGATTGCTGTAGAAAATGGTGAGCAAGCCGTTGAGCAGTGTTTAAAGGAGTTTCCCGATGTTGTGTTGCTTGATATTCAGATGCCAGTGCTTGATGGTTTAAGTGCGCTTAAACTATTACATGAATGTGGGTTTACACAGCCCGTATATGCGTTAACGGCTAATGCTATTAGTCACGAAATCGACGGTTATCTTCAAGCGGGATTTACAGGTTATCTTGCTAAGCCAATTGATAAAAAGGTGTTTTACACGCAACTTGCTAAGCATTGTAAGAAGGACGCCGTTACAATTAAGTCTCAGCATGATATGAGCGACTTAGTCGCAAGTTTTATTGCAAGTTTCGAGCACGAAAGCGCCTTAATACAACAACACTTTGCTGCTGATAAATACTTCGATTTGCAGCAGGATGCGCACCGCATTGGTGGTGCTGCAAAAATGTTTGCGTTAGATGAGGTGGCAGTGAGTGCAATGGCGCTTGAGTCTGCACTAAAACAGCAAAAATTATCAGACTTAACTAGCCTAGTTGCTCAGTTGCTTGAGCAGCTACATTGTGCTGCTGTAAGTCAAAATAACTCAATCTCTCCATCTTGATGATTTTTAGAAGAGTCGCTAGTTTGGATACGATCGCGATTTATACGCTGATTAGTATCGATATCGGGGTGAGCAATATGAAACAAAGACAGTTTGTCATCTATAGCGTGAGCTAAGCTAACTAAATCCTTACTGGACACAGCTTGAATTTGCGAACTTGAAAGTGCGTCTGAGTTTAATTCTACCATTGCATCAATACTAGCCTGGGCTTCGTCAGACATAGTACTTTGTATTGCGACTTGCTCATGAACGCCCTCTGAGTAGTTGCTGATAGCTAACATAGCCTGCTCTATTTTATTTGTTTCTTTTGTCGTTGCATCAGATAACTGTACTGTATTTTCAGCTTCCTTGAGAGCTGTTTGCATCAGTTGATTTGCAAGTTTGGTGCTGTGTTGAATTTTAGCTACCATTTCACGCACTTCTTGGGTCGATTTACTCGTTCGTGCAGCTAAGTTTCTTACTTCATCTGCGACAACTGCAAAGCCTCGACCTTGCTCACCAGCGCGGGCTGCTTCAATTGCCGCGTTTAATGCCAAGAGGTTGGTTTGATCTGCGATGCCATTTATTACATCAATAATTGAGCCTATGGCATCACTGTCTTGTTTAAGTAATAAAATTTGTTCGCTTGTGAGATTTATATTATCAGCAAGTTTAATAAGGCTTGCTTGGCTTTTATCTGAATCAGAACGAGTTTGTTGAACTGATTCTGTCGCAGCCAAAACCGATTGAAAGATTTCTTTCAAGCTATGATCAAGCTTTCTTGACACTTCAATCGTTCGATTTATTGTATTGGCTAAATCAATTCCATGTGCATTTTGTATTGTGGCTTTCTGAGTCATTGAGGCATAGGTGTCTCGCAGAGCATCTGCCATAGGAAGAAGCCGCGCAGATGAAGCTGAAACTTCACTAAGTAAATGCTCGACCATGGTTAGACTTGCATTTAATGCGTGACAGACCTCAGGTAATTGGCTGTCACTTTCATTAAACCGAAAAGTGAAGTCGATGCCATCTTTCGTTGTTATACAAGATACAAAATATTTAAGGTAGTCCTTTTGTTTGTCATTATCTTTATGTAGATAAATGATTAATAGCGACCAAGGAATGACTGAAACTAAGCCAAAAATGACTATTTCTTTCATAGATGAGTTGAAAATGATAAAGCTGGTAATACTGCCAATTAAGCTAACTACAAATAGAATAATTGCAATTTTTAAATGCGACATAGAGGATCCTTACCTTTATATCTAATCATTTATAGAACAATTATTCTTCAAATACCAATAAACTTATTCTGTAAAAGTATAACTTTTAAAGTGTTATGTCCTTAGTTTTACGCAAAGAAAATGCCTGTATTAAACAGGCATTTTTTAAAAACTTAGTAATCGTTACTGTCGTTTCATTGAGTCAAAGAATTCATCATTGGTTTTGCTCATCGAAAGCTTATCAATTAAGAATTCCATTGCGTCAATTTCTGACATCTCATGAACGATCTTACGTAAGATCCACATCTTCTGTAGTTCATCAGGTTTAGTAAGTAACTCTTCGCGACGCGTACCTGAGCGGTTAAAGTCAATCGCTGGGAATACACGCTTTTCGGCAATCTTACGATTTAAGTGTAATTCCATGTTACCTGTACCTTTGAACTCTTCGTAGATAACTTCGTCCATCTTCGAACCAGTATCGATAAGAGCCGTTGCGATAATTGTTAAGCTACCGCCTTCTTCTACGTTACGAGCTGCACCAAAGAAACGCTTTGGTTTGTGTAATGCGTTTGCATCAACACCACCGGTTAATACCTTACCTGATGATGGGATCACCGTATTGTAGGCACGAGCAAGACGTGTGATTGAATCAAGTAAGATAACCACGTCTTTTTTATGCTCAACAAGGCGTTTTGCTTTTTCAATTACCATCTCGGCAACTTGAACGTGACGACTCGCTGGTTCATCGAACGTTGAGGCAACTACTTCACCTTTTACAAGGCGCTGCATCTCTGTAACTTCCTCTGGACGTTCGTCGATAAGAAGAACCATCAGTTCACAATCAGGCTGGTTGTAGCTGATCGATTGCGCAATGTTTTGCAGTAGCATGGTTTTACCCGCTTTCGGCGGAGCAACGATAAGCGCACGTTGACCTTTACCAATTGGAGAGGCTAAATCAAGTACACGTGCTGTGATGTCTTCAGTGCTACCGTTACCACGCTCCATACGTAAACGTTCGTTTGCGTGTAGTGGGGTAAGGTTTTCAAATAGGATTTTTGTGCGAGAGTTTTCAGGTTTGTCGAAGTTTACTTCATTTACTTTTAATAGTGCGAAGTAACGTTCCCCGTCTTTAGGTGGACGAATAAGGCCTGAAATTGAGTCACCAGTACGCATGCTGAATCGACGGATTTGACTCGGTGATACATAAATATCATCTGGGCCGGCTAAGTAAGATGCTTCTGATGATCTTAAGAAACCAAAACCATCTTGTAAGATCTCTAGTACACCGCCGCCATAGATGTTTTCACCGCTTTTAGCGTGCGCTTTAAGGATGGCGAAAATGATGTCTTGTTTTCTTAAACGGGCTACGTTTTCGAGCCCCATGGACTCAGCTAAGTTTACAAGCTCTTTTATAGACTTGTCTTTTAATTCGCGTAAATGCATATTGGTGGGTTCTTTATTACAATTGTCATACTCAAAATCATCGTTTGATACATGAGTGAGGTTTGTTGGTATAACTAAGGATTAGTTGGCTTTATAAACTAGCAGGTCACTAGCAAGGCGTCCAGTCTTTAAACAAAATAAAGCTAAAAAAAGGGCAAAAAGCCCTTTTTTTATATTTTCATTAGATGTTGTTTTCTAAAAACTCTACTAATTGAGTCTTAGAAAGAGCACCAACTTTAGTTGCTGCAACTTGGCCATCTTTGAAAAGAAGTAATGTAGGGATACCACGGATACCGAACTTTGGTGGTGTGCCTGCATTCTGGTCGATGTTAAGTTTACCAACGGTAACTCGGCCATCAAACTCGCCAGCTACTTCGTCAAGAATAGGGGCGATCATTTTACAAGGTCCGCACCATTCAGCCCAAAAATCAACAAGTACAGGTTTGTCTGATTGTAGTACGTCAGCTTCAAAGCTATCGTCAGTTAATTGAATAATTTTCTCGCTCATTGCGATCTCCGATTAGTTAGGCGAAATATTTAATGCGTATTTAAACACTCTTGTTTCTTATTGCAAGTTTAAACGTTATGCTTAAACGCTATGACTAAGACACATTTGACCGATAAAAAGTTTTCAGACTTTGCTATCGCACCGGAAGTGGTTGCCGGTTTAACCGAAAATGGGTTTGAATATTGCACACCCATTCAAGCAAAATGCCTACCTTTTATTTGTGAAGGCCGCGATATTGCGGGCCAAGCACAAACAGGTACGGGCAAAACGTTGGCGTTTTTAACCGCCACGTGCCATCGGTTATTACAATCTAGCAAAGCATCTAGTAAACATCCAAGAGCCCTGATCATGGCCCCAACAAGGGAGCTGGCGATTCAGATACACAAAGATGCAAAAATTTTAGCGCCACACTGTAATCTTAACTTAGGATTAGTATATGGTGGCGAAGATTACGAAAAACAACGTGCACAACTAGAAAAAGGCGTTGATATTTTAATTGGGACTACTGGACGCCTTATCGATTTATACAAGCAGGGCTGTTATACCCTCAATGAAATCGAGGTTGTAGTGCTTGATGAAGCAGATCGTATGTTCGATTTAGGCTTTATAAAAGATATTCGTTATATGTTTAGACGTATGCCAGAAACGTCTGAGCGATTAAACCTATTATTCTCTGCAACCTTGTCATATCGTGTGCAGGAATTAGCGTTTGAACATATGACTAACCCTGAGCACGTACAAGTCGAGCCTGATGTAAAAACAGGTAAGCGTATTCAAGAAGAGCTATTCCATCCATCGCAAGATGACAAAATTAAGTTACTGTTAACTTTAATTGAAGAAGAATGGCCAGATAAAGCGATTGTGTTTGCAAATACGAAACACAGTTGTGAGAATGTTTATGCATGGATGAAAGCCGATGGTCACCGAGTTGGTTTATTAACCGGTGATGTAAACCAGAAAAAGCGTCAATCAATTTTGGCTCAATTTACCAAAGGCGATTTAGACTTTTTAGTAGCAACAGACGTTGCAGCTCGTGGTTTGCATATCCCAGAAGTAAGTCATGTATTTAATTTTGATTTGCCAGATGATTGTGAAGACTATGTACACCGTATTGGTCGTACCGGACGTGCAGGTGCATCAGGACACGCTATTAGCTTTGCCTGTGAACAGTATGCCTATAATCTCCACGAAATTGAGCAATATATAGAACACAGCATTCCATTATCACATTATGATAAAAGTGCATTGCTTGATGATTTAACTAAGCCTACTATTCAGAAAAAGCGGAACTATTCTACAGGCCCACGTAATCGTAATAACAACGGACGTCGACCAAATAATAGTTACCAGAAATCGCGGTCGTGATAAACGACCGTTATTGAAGACTTAGTAGTAACTAGAGGTTTTTGAACGGTGGGGCAACTTCAACCGCAAAAAAATGTGTATGCAGTAATCGACTTAGGATCAAATAGCTTTCATATGCTGATCGCTAAATCGATTGCTGGCGGTCTGCAAACGATCGGTCGAGTAAAACGTAAAGTAAGGCTTGCTGCAGGGCTTGATGAAAACAACGTCCTTAGCACTGAAGCCATGCAACGAGGTTGGGAATGCCTAGCCTTGTTTGCTGAACGTCTACAAGACATACCAAAGAAAAACATCACAATTGTTGCGACCGCAACTTTACGTCTTGCTACTAATGCTGATGTATTCAAGCATAAAGCTGAACAGATCCTTGGTCATAAAATCAATGTCATCAGCGGTGAGTTAGAAGCTAAGACAATCTATAAAGGCGTGGCGCACACCTCTGCTTGTAGCGGTAAACAACTGGTTATCGATATTGGCGGAGCCAGTACCGAAGTTGTTATCGGTCAGGGTTTTGATGCACTGCATTATAAAAGCCTACACATGGGCTGTGTTACCTTCCTAGAACGCTACTTCAAAGATCAAAAGCTCAGTAACGAAAACTTTGCTGCTGCAATTAAAGCTGCAAGTGAAGTGGTTGCAGAAATTGTCGATGAATACCAAGCAACCGGATGGCAAATTGCGAGCGGTGCGTCAGGCACAGTGCAAGCGATCCAAGAAATCATGGTTGCACAAAACCAAGATGAGCTTTTAACGCTTGATAAACTTCTCGCTATTAAAGAGCAATCAGTACAATTTGACACTATTGCTGATCTTGAGCTTGCAGGCTTGAGCGAAGAGCGCCGTTTAGTGTTTGTTTCTGGCCTCGCTATTTTGATCGCATTGTTTGAATCGTTAGATATAAAACAAATGGGTCTTGCTCGCGGCGCATTACGCGAAGGTGTTTTATACAGCATGGTGCCAGAGCTTCATAACCACGACATTCGAAAACGAACTGTTGATGGCTTAATGAATCGCTATCATGTTGATCAAAAACAAGCGTGCCGTGTTGCGCAACTAGCAGAGCAATTGGCAAAAAGCGTCATGGGGCAATGGCAGTCAATCGATGATAACGCAATCGCATTATTAAGAACGGTTGCAAAACTGCACGAGATTGGCTTACTGATAGAGTATAAGCTTTATCATAAACACACAGCTTACATTATAGAAAACACAGATATGCCAGGATTCTCACAATCTGAGCATAAACTGATCACAGCTGTTGCTAATGAGCATCGTGCTGATCTTGTTAAAAACAGCTTTGCTCACTTAGGTTGTCATCAAGTGCTCGCAGAATGTTTAACAAGAGTTGTTCGGATCGCCGTGATCTTATCAATGCGTCGCCAAGATGATGTACTGCCAGCAATAGATCTTAGTGTTAATGAAAACACCCTCACACTGACATTTGATGGCGATTGGTTAAAATATCACCCATTAATGGCCAGTGAACTACAACTAGAGTCCAAGCTACAAGCAAAAGTAGGTTGGAAGCTTATAGTAAAATAACGTTAAAAGGCCCTTTGGGGCCTTTTTTAGTGCTATTTTTACGCGTTTCGTTCGTATTTTGCGCGAACAGTCATTTTTTTCATAAAAACTTCAAAAAACAGTTGATCTCAATTCGGATCTCCCTATAATGCGCATCCACCGACACGGCGGACTGCTTACAAAAAAGCAAAACGACGAGTTGGTTGAGTCAAGTAAGACTGAGTTTTGAAAAAATAAACTTTTCTCAAAATTAAGTGTTGACAAAAATAACGGCTTGCGTAGAATGCACAGCCCTTGAGACGCAAAAGTATCTCAAATGTTCTTTAACAATATAAAGCAATCATCTGTGTGGGCACTCGTACAGATTGAGTTCTAACAGCGAAGCTTAGTTTACTAAGTGACGCAAACAAATTTAGAGTCTCAAATGTAACTGAGTGACTATATAGTCAATTCGTTTTGATTTTACTTTTTTAAAAAGTAGAAACAAACAATCAGAATTCATTGAGCATGGTTTGAAGTTTACTTCAAACAAAAAACTTTTAATTGAAGAGTTTGATCATGGCTCAGATTGAACGCTGGCGGCAGGCCTAACACATGCAAGTCGAGCGGAAACGAAGAGGTGCTTGCACCTCTGGCGTCGAGCGGCGGACGGGTGAGTAATGCTTGGGAATATGCCTTATGGTGGGGGACAACAGTTGGAAACGACTGCTAATACCGCATGATGTCTACGGACCAAAGTGGGGGACCTTCGGGCCTCACGCCATA